>SKVN01000044.1 GCA_007129405.1 Kiritimatiellia bacterium | reverse complement strand
ACTTCCTCTACTTCCTCGGCAATTTTATCCAATACAGGCATCGTCTCATCCCAATCGAACCCGTGTCGGGCAGCACGCGATTGCAGCCGCTGGGCACGTAACAAAGCAGGCAGTATGCCCGGCAACCCCTCCATGGTCCGCTTGGGCGGCAAGCTGCCGCGCTCCTCCTGCTTGATCTGGTTCCAATTACGGATCACATCATCCGCACTATCCACTTGCACCGAGCCAAAGACATGCGGATGCCGCCGAATCAGTTTATCGCGCAAGTGTGCGGCTACGGCCTCGAAATCAAAGGTCCCCGCTTCCTCGCGGATTTTCGCCTGCAGCAGAATTTGCAAAAGAACATCGCCCAATTCATCCCGGTGCGCAGGAATAGCGTCCTCATCTAGCGCTTCAAGCAATTCGCAGCACTCCTCCAGTAGAAAGGGCTTAAGCGTATCCAATGTTTGTTTGCGATCCCATGGACACCCCCCCTCGCCCCGCAAGACAGCTATGACGCCGAGCAATTCCTGCATCGCAACACACGGAACCGGTTCAATTTGTATCGTATCGCTCATGCTCTGTCCTCTCCATCCGTTATCGCAACGTATCTCGCCCTTCGTAGCGAAACAGCGTTCCTTGATTCAATAAAAAGTGCGGATCAAAAACCGCTTTCACGTCCCGCATCTGTGCAATACCCTTTTCACCATACAATAAGAGCAGCATATCCGTCTTCAGCTTCCCAATGCCATGCTCGGCCGAAACCGTTCCTCCCATCTCCACCACCCGCGCCGCCCACTGCATGTAAAGCGCCTTGCCCACCTTCCAGGCATCTTCATTCGGCGGCAATATATTAACATGCACATGATTATTACCAATATGGCCGAAAATCACATATGGCAAACCGGTAGCCTGTAGATCCGCATGATACATTTGCATCACGGTGCGCAAGCAATCATCCGGTACAGCCAAGTCGGTACCCAGTTTCGTAACCGCTGGCCAGCTTTGCTGCTGGCGGGATATCCAACTGTTAATTCGTTCGGGAATCGCATGCCGGATCCCCTTGAGCGTTTCAATTTCATCATATCCTTCTGCCAACCACGTATCGTCTTCTTTCCCGCCGACTTGCTCCAGCAGGCCAACCAAGTCTGTCAGCGCATCCGGCGAGCTCGTATCCATCTCAACATACAACGCCGTATGCCAATGCGCAGCAAGCGCCGGAATGCGAACACTCTCCGCACGCATGGATACATCGCGCAAAAGATCCAGCGCTTGCGCACTAAAATACTCCAGTGCATAAACCGTGTGCCCCAAGCCTCGCACCAAATCCACCAAGTCCAGCGCTTGCGCCTCGGATGACAAAAACATCGTCAAACCACAAACCTGTACAGGCCGCGGAACTAACCGTACTTCCACTTCAGCGATCACACCCAATGTGCCTTCCGCACCAATAAAAAGATCAATCAGATCCATGTCGGGAGCAGCATATAGTCCTGCTGCATGCTTTACGTCCGGCACATGATAATCCGGAAGCACACCGCGATAGCAACGTCCTGATTCCGCCTGCACCGAAAACGAAAGCTTCTGCGCCAACCGCGTGCCGCGCCGCAAACAAATCACGTCCCCTCCCGGCAACACAATCTTTAGTGCCGTAATGTGTCGCCGCGTTGCACCATAATAATACGAACGGGCACCAGAGCCATTGGTTGAGACCACGCCGCCAAGCGTTGCACCTGTTTCCGTCAAATCGGGCGCAAACATGTGCACAGGCACGTCGCAAAAAGCTTTCCATGCACGCAGAGACTCTTCGGACCACCCTTGCACATCGATATCGTGCGGCCGTTGTAACATTTGGCGTATACCCTCCAGCGTGCAACCGGGTTGCGCCAGCAGGTAAAACCCGTCGGCGTCTTTCCGTAAACCCAGCACACGGCGCATATTACGCATGCTCAAGACACGACCGCCTTGTGGAACCGCGGCCCCCGTAATACCGGTAAGTCCGCCCTGCGTTGTAATGGGCATACCCTCGGTAAATGCTTCTTTCAGGGCGGCAATCAACGCGGACTCGCTTTGCACGATGACCACATCTTCGGCTTGCCCTTGCAGACGCGATTCATCGGCCACATATCCCTCTGTCGTTGCAATGCGCATATCCGATCTCCTCCGGCCCGTGGCTTATGTAACGGAACGACGCTTTCGGGGCACGGGCTGACAACGCGGACAATAGTGCGTGCTGCGCTGACCAACTTGCATTTTCTGTATCACCTGCCCGCACGCGAGGCAAGGCTCTCCGTCCCGCCGAAAGACTTGCAAAGCGTCCTGATTCCGTCCGCGCCGCCCCGCCACACTATAAAAATTCACCGCCCCATGCCCAAGCGATGTACCCATCCGGGAAATTCCCAATTGTAACACATCCCGTATGCTCTGATGCAACCGTTTGGCTGCCGGCGCGGATATCGTACATGCAATCCGGCAAGGATGCAACCGTGCTGCAAACAAAGCTTCATCAACATAAATGTTTCCCAGTCCAGCCACAAACCCTTGATCCAGCAGGAGGGGTTTCAGCATGCGACGGTGATTGCGCAACATCTTGATAAAAAGCGCTGGTGTAAAATCTGCCGACAAAGGCTCCGGCCCCAATTTGCCAAGAATCGTTTCCGGGTGCTTGGTAATATACCAGCGCCCAAACTTGCGCGTGTCCCGGAACCGCAATTCTCTGCCATCCGCAAACCGCACAGCCACGCGCTCATAAGGGTCCCTTGGAGCAGAGGCAGGTTGCACGCGCAAGCTTCCCGTCATACGTAAATGAACCAATAACGAGAACCCCGAAGTTAAGGGCATTACAATATACTTTGCCCGACGGCATATCGCTGTAACCGCCGTGCCCATCAAATAATCAGAAAACGCATCCGGATCAGCCCCCGACAACGTACGGGCCCAACCTACGCGAACATCGACAATGGGATGACCGCAAATCTTGGCACGCCGGAGTCCGTGAACCACCGTTTCAACTTCCGGTAATTCGGGCATAACCTGAGTCCCTGTTTTCGGCTTCTGTTGAAATAATAATCCAAGCGTGGATGTCGAATCAACCTAAACGCCGGTCAGCTTACTTTCCCCTTGCGGGCGTACATCTTTTCAGCCTCCTCATGTACGCGCTTCGTAAGAGGATACTGCTTTTCCTCAACAACCGACTGGAATTCCGTCATCAACTTCTTCTGCTTGCTATTCAGCTTCTTGGGAATTTCTGGAACAATATGCACATGCAAATCCCCACGACCATAGCCATCGACCCGTGGCATGCCCTTTCCCCGCAGACGATATGCCTTGCCCGTCTCCGTGCCGGCATCAATCTTTAAACGGGCCAAACCATCAATCGTCGGAACTTCAACGCTGCCACCCAACATAAGAACTTCCACGGGCACAGGAAGCTGGCAGAACAAATCTTCCTCACGGCGCTCGAACAAGGGGTGATTCTTCACATGCAATACAACATACAAGTCGCCTGCAGGCCCCCCTTTGATGCCCCCTTCACCTTTTCCTGTCATGCGAAGTCGTGACCCCGTATCCACACCTTTCGGGATTTTAAGCGTAATCCGCTTCTGCTTTTTAACCCGGCCACTCCCATCGCAATCTTTACACGGATTCTGCGACATCATCCCAGCCCCCCCACAGACCGGGCACCCTTGGCGAACCTGGAAAAAACCGTTGCCCGAGATCACAAACCCATGACCGCCACAATGACGGCATGACTCTTTGCGCGTACCCGGTTTGTCGCCAGAGCCATGGCACGTCTCACACTGCACGGAAATCGGCAAGGTGATGTCACGCTCACTGCCATAGGCAGCTTCCTCAAAATCAATTTCGATATCAAAGCGCAAATCGGCACCTTGCTGCGGTCCACCTGCCCGAGCACTGGACCTGCGTCCACCACCACCGCCAAACAGACCATCAAACAACCCACCGCCCCCACCAAAAATACTACCAAGGATATCCTGAAGATCGGCACCATGCGTAAAATCACGCCCAAAATCAAAGCCACCGGGACCAAATTGGGACTTCAGTCCATCGTGACCATACTGATCATACTTGCGACGTTTTTGCGGGTCGCTCAACACTTCATACGCTTCAGAAACATCTTTAAACATGTCCTCAGCCTGTTTATCGCCCTGATTCCGATCGGGATGATATTTCATGGCGAGCTTGCGATAGGCCTTCTTGAGCTCTTCCGCAGTTGCCGAACGCTCTACCCCCAACAATTCATAATAGTCGCGTTTTGATGCCACGCTGCCTCCTTGAAATCTAATCTTCTTCCGTCGCCTGCTCTTGCGGCCCACTGCTCACAACAACTTGTGCTGCCCGTAACAACCGATTCCCCAGCATGTAGCCCGCACGTGTCCGTGCGATAACACCATTCTCGGGAATTTCCTCCGATGATAAATGTTGAATGGCTTCATGCACATTAGGGTCAAAATCTACATCTTGCGTTTCAATCGGGTGTAACCCGAACTTTTGCAGTGCCTGCTGTAACTGCTCCCCGACAAGACGGAACCCCTTCACGACGGGGTGATCGGCACCATCTTTGCCTGCGGCATGAAAAGCCAACTCGAGGTGATCCAGCACAGGTAGCAACTCAAGCATAAGGTCCTCGTTGGCCCGACGATATAAGTCTTCACGCTCGCGCAACGTACGTTTGCGAAAATTCTCAAAATCGGCCTGCAAGCGTAACAGACGCGCTTCCAGCACTTCTTCGCGCGGCGGCTCCTCTGCTTGCGATAGAGGTGCCTCTTTCTCCGGCTCCACATGTTCCGCATCCACCGGATCCGCAGACGTTTTTGCCTGCCCCTCAGCCTGCTCCGCCACGTGAACCTTGTCTTCCGTTATATCGTTCTTACGCTTGCCTTTTTTGCCCTTCATTCCAATCCAACCGCTCCTTCATCTCCATGATCCTACATTGTGCAACGTTTTAATGGACTGTGCAAAATATAACCTTATGCAGGGATTGCAACACAAAATAATACAAAACCATGCACACGTAGATGCCATTTGCCTACCGCACGGGCAGGACTATTCCGATTGCAGAATATTCGCCAAAACCTTGTTGTCAGGAAAAATCCCCAGATATTTCGCCGCCAGCTCTCGGGCCATTTGCGGATCCCCGAACTCACGCTCTAGAATTACCAGCATTTGACAAGCTGACCATAAATCCTGCTCTTGAAACAATGACCACCCCGGCTGTTCTTCTGGCGGACCGTTCGCAGGATCAGGGCGCTGCGCAATACCCAGCCGCACGGCATCCCGAAAATCCGACCGTATATGTTCCAGCAATTCCATGTCATCACGATTCGCACGAAACGCACGAGTCTGAATAAATCCTCTGCCCATACGCAGTTGAAACGCGTCGGGGTTTTTACGAATACCCTCTGCCAGAAAATCTAACGCCATTTCTCTGTCATGCTGCGAAACCCACCAACTACCCAAGGAGTACCCCATGATGTAGTTCGGATCGGTAATCGTCATGATGCGGAACCAAGGCAGGAGTTCGGTCCCATCCGTATGCACATGCGGCAAGGAAGGATCCTGCCAAGGCTTTACTTGCCGATGCAACCGGCCAATAAACCCGCGATAGTCGCGCGACGGGGGCGGAATCACAGTTTGTTCACCGAAATGACAATGATGGGAATCATCATCATGATCACATGGCCCTGCGAGGTGATGCGGGCAACAACCCGCATGCACGCCCGTCGCCGCATGGTGCGCATCCTCTTGCCCCACCATTTTTTCCACCGAGAGCTGTTGTGCCTCATGATGCGGAACATAAGCTACACCGCCGTGCAGATATACCTGCGTCTTAACAAAAAGGATGTCGCTCATCGAAGTTCGCAGCTCACCAAACAAAACGGCAATCGAGCTCGCATTGCGCGCCGAACGCGCGATCGCATCGTGTGAGCGACCACCATGATATTCACGTGGATCTACGCGCAATGCCAACATGGGAATAGCCCCCAGGACGACAAAAACGAAAAGTGCAATTCGTACAGGTTTTCTGCGGGGAGATCTCACAACGGTTTCCTTTCAAATAAAGCAAGAGCCGCTACGGCAAAACAAAGTATCATGGCAAGCGCATACCCAACGAGAAAAAGCCAATCCTGTCCTGCTAACGCATGCATACCATCGGTGTACCGGGTCGTGAGATCTAACATACCGAAATCGGGTATGTAGGCGGCCCCTACCCGCCCTATGGGCAGCTCCTGCCCGATCCACCGACGCAAACTAGCCCCCGCAAAATACAGCAGCCCACCCGCAAAAACGGCCAACCCACGCGGAAAAATCAAAGAGAACGTAATGCCGACACCGGCCAGCCACAGCAAGGAAAACAAATGCAAAACATACAATTGAGCCAATAACACAAAATCATATGTTTCCAGCTTGGGTACACTCGCCCAAACAATGGACAGAAGTGCGGTGTACACAACCACACCCCCGATCGCCACCGCCAACCATTTTGCCAACACAATATCCGCACGCCGCACAGGCCGTGCCAATAATGGATACAGTGTCCGGTTTTCCATTTCAGAAGGAAACTGACGAACCGCGAGCAGCAATGCCATAACATGCGCACATATCGACGCAAACGTCATCCCCATATTCAACAAGAATGTGCCGGTAGCCGGATTGTCAATCCCGACAATACGCATCACAAGGACACCGACAAGAAAGATACATATAAGCATGACACAGACATATAGATCCTGCCGCCGCAACAACGCTAACCACACACCCCTGCCGATCAGGGCAAACGTCCGAATCCGGGGAAGCATCTTTTGCATCAGAGGGCCCTCCTACAAAAAAGTGCGAGCGCACACAGAAAGTAAATGCCAATATAAACGCCCGCATATGCACTCAACGCAAGCAGAACGGCGCCGCCGAGAGGTGGCCATATCTCCGCATGCACGGCCTTTTCCGATACATCCAAAAGCGTAAGCTGCGGCAGAAAATACGTTAGAAACAACACGACCCGCTGGCCAAACCCATCAAGATAACCATACAGATTCACCAGCATCATGCTGGAAACCGAAGACAACAAAAATAGCAACGCACATATCGTAATGGCCGCATCGGTGTGTAGCAACAGCGACAACAAAAAACCGAGCGTTGCCAATATCGCGAGCATCAAAATTTGCAGATAGATGTGCTGTATAAAAAGCACCCATGGCACATCGGCTTGCATCCGCCACGACCCCGCAAGAAACACGATCATAAAAAGCGCAAAGCAAAAAATCCCCGCCAGCAATACACCCAGTAATTTACCCAGCAGAAATTCAACCCTGCGTACCGGCCGTGCCAGTAAAGGATAAATGGTTCGATTCTCCATTTCACGCGGAAGTTGACGTGCCGCCAAAACAATCACGGCAAATGCTGTCGTCAGCCCCATAACCTGAAGAGAGGCTTCACGATAAAATTTCGTTAAACCGCCAAGACCAAAGAAATCCATCCGCATAATTACAGCAAGCAAACCACACGCCACAAGAACAAGAACATAGATCTCGCGGCGTCGCACCGATTCCTTGAGTACCGTGCCTGCAATCAATCGCACGGCGCGACTATTCATGCCCTGCCTCCTGCTCCTGGCGTTTTATCAGTTCGATAAAGAAAGGCTCGAGCCCTTGCGCACCGCTCTCCGTTTGCAATTCCGCAACCTTCGCATCACGCAAAAGTCGCCCTTTGTGAATCAGCAGCACGCGATCACATAACATCTCAACCTCACTCAATTCATGTGAACTGAAAAAAATCGTTTTGCCACTTGCCTTGAGCTTCAACAACAGCGTCCGCAGTGTGTACCGACCAATCGGATCCAGCCCCGAAGTCAACTCATCAAAAATATAAAGCTCCGGCTCGGCTATGATCGACTGCGCAATACCAAGTCTCTGCTGCATTCCTTTCGAAAAGTGTTTCAGTAAGATTTCGCCCTTGCCGCCCAAACCGACATCCTCCAGAACCGCAGGAATCCTCACTTTGAGCTCTTGCTTGGACAAACCACTCAAACCGCCGTACAGCTCCAGGAGTTCCCTGGCCTTCATAAAAGGGTAATACAAGGCAACTTCGGGCAGGTATCCAATACGCGAACGGCTCGCTGGTTCTCCCGCGCACTGCCCGAACACGCGAGCCTCCCCAGCCGTCGCAAACAAGAACCCCATCAACGTTTTGATCGTCGTGGACTTACCCGCACCATTTAACCCGATAAAGCCGACACATTCTCCTTCCGCAACCGCAAAAGAAATATCATCCACAGCTTTGATCGCACGTCCACGCTTGCCGTACGAAACGGATAATCCGGAAACAGAAATGACTGGCTCTGACATGCACGACCCCTCTCAAAATCGACTTTGTAAATTACAAATCACACTACTTGTACAAAGATAGACATACGCCCGTTGATCTCGTTGACGCTTTGAATGCATCCATTCCCATTACGCCGCGATTTATCATAAGCGATGCTCGCTATGATTGCCATATAAAAGAGGCCATTGCAGAACGTATGCAAAAAAGAGATTGCGTCCCCCTTTCTGGCTTTCCAACAATTGCGAACATGGCGGGGCGCAAACTGACAAAAACGAGATCGGATCGCAAAATGAAAAATTCACGCAAACTGTTGCCACCGCCAGAGGTTTATTCCCGTAATAATTGAACAGAAACATCCAAAAACCCCTATATCAATTCTGCAAATACGAGAAGTTATTTGTTCATAGATGAGAATGCGACCATTTGGACTTTACTATCTGCAAAATCACAAATCTTTTACCTTTTTGCATAATGCTCATATTCAACATCTTAAGCATTTTTCTCATTTTTTATAGTTGAATAATGGTATGTTTCGTGCTTATAAATCATCACTGTGTTTACCATTCGGGTAGACACAAACAACTTCGGGGCAGGTTGCCGCGAGGCAGTAACAGTAAGAGGGAGAACAAAAGATGAAGAAAAAAGCTGGTTTCACACTCGTTGAAATTATGATTGTGGTTGCAATCATTGGCCTATTGGCTGCAATTGCAATTCCTTCGTTCGT
>SKVN01000145.1 GCA_007129405.1 Kiritimatiellia bacterium | reverse complement strand
TGCTCCGGGCGCAGCTTCTGATCCAGCGCCTGATCCTTCACATTCAATGTATCAACCGGCCTATCCATACACCCATCCTGTCCAAAAAATCATTCTGCCCCAAAAAAAAACACGGAGCCCACCGGCCGCCAAAAAACAACAGAGCCTACCAGTTCTTTCTGTCATAATCTTTCTGTCTAAAACAAACACGGAGCCCACCAGCCCCCCACATCCCACATCCCTCTACCTCGATAATGCCATCTTGATCAGTTTCTCGACATCGGTAATGTCCGGATGTTTCTTGCTTACTGCCAGCACCATTTTACGCGCATCGTCCTGTTTGTATCCCAAAGCAACCAATGCCAACAAAGCATCCCGCAACCCAGCATGAAGCGGATCATCCCCATCGTCGGTCCCCGCTACCGCCTCCAGCGCCTCACCCGCTGACAGCTTATGCCGCAACTCCACGATAATCCGTTCTGCCGTCTTCGCACCAATACCAGGCACCGCACTAATGCGCTTTACATCACCCTCGACAACGGCCGCTTTCAACTCACGCACCGTCATCCCGCTTAATGCACTCAATGCCGACTTCGGTCCAATGCCCGAAACTGAGGTCAGCATGCCAAACAATTGCCGCTCACCCTCCGAATGAAAGCCATAGAGAATGTGCGCATCCTCACGTACATGATCAACCGTCAAGAGGCGTACCTCGCCCCCCGTCGCAGGCAATCGGTCATAACTACTCAGCGGAATCAAAACCTCATAACCAAGCCCTGCAAGATCCACCACCACCCGTGTCGGGTGCTTCTCTACCAAAATCCCTTTAACATACGTAATCATAGGCACCTAAGTATCATCTTGATCGCGATGTTACAAATCACAATGGCTTGTTGTCGGAACGGACAACTCCACGTGCCTGCTGTAAATGCGTGATCGCCAATGCCAGCGCATCCGCTGCATCCGACTGAATCCTCGCGTCCATCCCCAGCAAACGGGCCACCATCTTCATCACTTGATCTTTTTCGGCACTGCCAACGCCAACCACAGCCATTTTAACGCGACGGGGAGCATATTCATACACCGGAATACCCTGCGAAGCACACGCGGCCAAGGCAACACCACGCGCCTCGCCCAATGTCATCGCCGTACGAACATTACGGGAGTAAAAAGCGCCCTCAATCGAAATTTCCTGTGGCTGCGTCTCACGGATGATATCCACAAGCTTTTCTTGAATGCACAGCAAACAGGAGGAATGGTTCCAAGCTGGTTTTGTACGAATGCAACCATGCGCAATCGCGCGCATCCGGCCTCCGGCCAGTTCAACAACACCATATCCCGTGCTGCGCAGCGATGTATCCACCCCCAGCACCCTGTTTACACCGGTATTCACGCCTCGTCGCTGACGGCCTCCATGACCTCGTCTGTCATATCCATATTCGTGTAAACATCCTGCACATCGTCATTATCCTCAAGTGCAGCAATAAATTTGAGTACCGCACGTGCCACAGCAGGGTCATTCACGGGAACCGTTAGATTCGGCAACAACGTCACTTCCTTACTCGCCGTCTCAATGCCTGCTGCCTCTAATGCATCGCATACATCATTAAAAACCGACGGATCCGTTAATATTTCAAACTGCCCATCATCATGCACCAAGTCTTCGGCACCAGCCTCCAGTGCCACTTCCATCAGCTTCTCCTCGCTCGCGGCAGACTCTTCCACAAGAATCTGTCCACGCCGATCAAAATTCCGACTCACGGCTCCCTGCTGGGCAAAACTGGAACCATGCTTGCCGAAAATATGCCGAATCTCGGCGGCGGCCCGATTACGGTTATCCGTCAACACTTTCACGACCAGGGCCACACCACCCGAAGCATACCCCTCATACACGATCTCTTCAAACGATGTCGCCCCGAGCTCTCCCGTGCCCTTCTTAATCGCACGCTCGATATTATCATTGGGCATGTTCACGCCCTTACCCTTTTGGATCAACGAGCGCAACGTAATGTTCGCCGCCGGGTCGCCTCCTCCTTGTTGCGCCGCAACCGTGATTTCCTTGGCAATCTTGCTAAAGACCTTACCGCGCTTGGCATCTGCCGCGCCCTTCTTATGCTTAATCGTTGCCCATTTACTATGACCGCTCATACTCCCCCTTTTACACGCTTAATCCTCATCCTCATGCTTCTCTGCTGCAGCAATCACTTTTTGTGCCACATTCGAAGGCACTTGCTCGTAACGACTGAACGTCATCTCAAAATTACCGCGCCCACCCGTCATCGAGCGAAGCTCGGCACAATACCGGAACAATTCCGCCTGCGGAACTTCTGCCGTAATCACCTGCATACCGCCATCCATGTCCATTCCAAGAATGCGGCCACGCTTATGGCTCAAGTCCCCGTTTACATCACCCATACAATCGTCAGGAATCGTTACCTTAACCGTCATGATCGGTTCCAGCAATACCGGCTTCGCCTTGAGCATGGCATCCTTCAATGCCCGGCCACCTGCAATTTTGAACGCAACTTCGGATGAATCCACATCGTGATACGAACCATCGTAAACGGTGGCCTTCACGCCCGTGACGGTATACCCCGCCAATGGCCCACGCACCATGCCTTCAACCAATCCCTTCTGCACGGCAGGAATGAAGTTACCCGGGATTACGCCTCCCACAATCGCATTCACAAACCACTCCTCGTCACCTTCCAGTAACGGTTCCGCGCGAAGATATACCTCGCCATACTGGCCGCGCCCTCCAGATTGCTTTTTGTGCTTATAGTGCCCTTCCCCCATCGCGGTAACCGTTTCGCGATACGCCACCTTGGGCTGGCTCAAATCAACACTCACCCCGCTACGGCTCTTCATCAATTCAACCGCCACATCAATATGCACATCCCCCAACCCCTGTAAAACAACCTCATGCGTTTCAGCATTCCGGTCCACTGTCAACGTCGGGTCTTCTTCCACCACGCGCTTCAAAGCCGTACCGATCTTATCCTCGTCCGCTTGTGTCCGGGCCGTCACGGCCTGGAACATAACCGGCTTGGGAAAATGAATCGGATCAATCAAAACTTCATGGCCCACCGCACAAAGTGTATCCCCAACATGCGTATTCTTCAGTTTCGGGATCGCCACAATATCTCCCGCACCAGCCGTCTCCACGGAAACCTGCTTCTTGCCACGCACAGCCAACAAGGAACTCACCTTCTCCTTTTCCTTGCACGACGAATTCAGCACTTCCATATCGCCCTGCAGCGTACCACCAAATACACGCACATACGAAAGCTGCCCGACAAATGGATCATTCACCGAACGGAAAACCAAACCAACAAAAGGCCCATCTGGCGATGGGTCAATCGGTTTGTCATCCAGCGTCTTGTGCGGCACCGTAACCGGCGAAGCAAAGAAACGCGCCACACCATCCAACAAGGCATCAATACCAACGCCCTTCAGCGGCATTGCCACAAAAACCGGTACAAAATGTCCATCGGCAACCGCATGCACCAAACCCGAAGCAATCTCCTCAGGCGTTAAGGATTCCCCACCCAGATACTTTTCAATCAACGTATCATCCGTCTCGGCTGCCAACTCTACCAAACCACCCTTGGCTTCCGTAACGGCCTCGGCAATTTCTGCAGGCACATCTGTGGCACCTAGAATATCCACAATATCACTCTTATCCGGCAAAGGCATAACCACCGGTTCGCACTTGCTACCAAATACCGTCTGGATTTCGGTCAATGTCTTGGCAAAATCCGTATTGTCCTTATCCAAACCCGTAATCACAATCCCGCGTGCTTTCACGCCTCGGCTATCGCAACACTGCCAGGCCCGCCGTGTACCCACCTGCACCCCCGCAGAGGCATCCACAACCACCAAACCGGTCTCCGCACTACGCGCTGCGGCAATCACGCTACCAAAAAAGTCGGCATAGCCAGGGGTATCCGTGAAAACCATTTCATAATTCGCACCCCCCGATTCATACATTGCCGAAAACGTCGTCGAAAATATCGAAATCTTGCGCGATTTTTCCTGTTCCGTAATATCGCTCAAACTCGTCCCTTCCGCAGGCGACCCCAGACGATCATTCAACCCCAGACGATACAGCAGCGCGTCAGTAAGTGTCGTCTTCCCACTACCCGTATGACCCACGATGGCAAAGTTCCTGACGTTCTCGACTGGAATATTCTTCATATTGTTCATTCTCCTATATCTACTGAATACTGACGCACCGCGCGCCCGACAAATCCGCAATATTGCACACAAATCCCTCTCTTGCAACCGTCTTGTGTACAGAAAGAGCCTCTCCCTTTTATCGCGACACCCGACACCCCTATACAGGGAATGAAGTTGAAAAGAAACGCCTGAGACGCTATCAAAACAGACAAAAAAGGATCTTTATATGCAACGCAACACTTGGGAAGCCGCCTTCGAAGACCGCCGTGAGACAATTATACAGGACTGGGAAACCTTTTTGCGTTTTCCTTCCATAGGAACGGATCCTGCCAATAAAGCGGATTGCGATGCCTGTGCCCAATGGCTCTCGAATCGTCTACAGCAAAGCGGCTTTACCGCCCAGATCGTCCCTACAACCGGAAATCCCTTCGTCTATGCCGTACGCCCCGGAAATCCCGACAAACCTGCCATCCTTGTCTATGGCCATTACGACGTACAGCCTGTCGACCCCCTCGGAGATTGGACCACGCCACCCTTCGAACCGACGTGGCGCAATGACCGCCTTTATGCCCGTGGCGCCCAGGATAATAAAGGTCAGATCTTTTATACTATTTGTGCCATCGAAACCCTGATTGCAGCGCAAAATCTCGATCGTACAATCATCTTCATCATTGAAGGCGAGGAAGAATTCGGAAGCGACGGACTCAATCAGGCACTCGATGCATGGCGCGATCAAATCCAAGCTGAAGCCCTTCTCGTGCACGACACCGGAACCGTCAGCTCCGGTGCCCCCACCCTCATCATGGGGCTGCGCGGCATCCTCCAATTTGAATTCACGCTTCAAGGTGCCACACACGACCTGCATTCCGGTGTACACGGTGGCATTGCCCCCAATGCAGCCCAAGCGGCGGCCACCATCTGTGCCAGCCTCCATGACGCCACCGGCCGCGTTGCCGTACCGGGATTCTACGATGGCGTACAGCCGCCCTCCGATCACGAACGCGAACTCGCTGCCGCCGATGCTACCACACCCGAATCCTATTGCCAGCAAACCGGCACCACGCCCGATGGCGGTATGCGTGATTTGCCAACCTATGAGCGTGTCGGGTTTCTCCCAACCCTCGAAATCAATGGCATCCATTCCGGGTACGGCGGGCCCGGCAGCAAAACCATTATTCCCGCCCAAGCGATTATCAAACTATCTGCCCGCATTGTACAGGGACAGGATCCGCAAGCATTGATCGACTCCGTATGTCAATACATCAAGGATCAGACTCCACCCGGGATCAAACTGGAAATCACGCAGGCTCACATCGGTGGTCCGGGACTGCGCTTTGCCCCCGACGCCCCGCTACTCCCCTATGCCGAACGGGCTCTTGCAGCCGTCAAGCCCGGCGAAAATCTCGTACATCGTTGGGAAGGCGCCTCCATTCCCATTGTGGCACGCCTCGCCGAAGTCTCTGGCGCAACCCCTCTGCTCACTGGATTCGGTCACGAAAACGACCGCATTCACGCCCCCAACGAATCCTTCTCCCTCGAACAATTCCGCAACGGCTTCCTCTACACCTGCCTCCTCCTCGCCCAACGCTAAAAACATGAGACAGAAATATCATGACAGAAAAAACGGATAGGCTTTGCAGATTTTTATATTGGTTTTGTTTTTTCTGTCATAAATCTTTCTGTCTAAAAAGGCGAAGCCCATGAACCTAATAATCAACAAAGCCCACCCAGGGAAATCTTATTCCTACAGAGCCTATCCGTTTTTTCTGTCACAAATATTTCTGTCTAAAATAAGGAACATATGCCAATAACAACGAAAGAGCCCCTAACAAGAATCTCGCAAGCCGAGTTCGCAGAAATTGCTTATGAAGTTACCAACAAAGCATTTGCGATCCGCAAAGAATTAGGTCCCCTGTTTGATGAGTTCGTTTACAAAAGAGCACTCTTACAGTGCTTTCCCAACGCACTTTCTGAATGCAGAATCGATGTTGCATTTGAAGATTTCCACAAAGCCTATTTTATTGATTTCATCCTCAAACCTGGTGCAATCTTCGAATTAAAGGCAACGCGAACGCTTACAGACCGCCATCGGAGCCAATTACTGCACTATCTGCTACTAACAGAAATGAATCACGGCAAACTCATCAACTTTAGTCCCCAAAAAGTAGAACATACTTTCATCAACACCTATCTAACCCATGCCGACAGAATCGCATTTGCCGTCAACGAGTCCAACTGGCATCCAACAGCAGGCTTTAATCAAGACCACCAAACGAGAATCCTCAACATGCTTTCAGATTGGGGTTCCTGCCTGAACCTCGAGTTATACCAAGAAGCTATCATTCACATGACGAGGGGCAAAAACCAAGCACTTCGAGAAGTTCACGTATTCCAAAACGACAAATGCATAGCGCACCAAGTCATGCCATTGTGTGATGAGGAAACCATCCTCCACGTAACAACCCTCCCCAATAAAGCCTCTAACTACACCAACAAACTCACCCGCATGCTCCACGCAACCAAACGCAAGCATGCACAATGGATCAACATCTCTCGAAAAACCATTACCTTCCAAACCCTCACCAACAAAACAAAATAACGGAGCCTACCAATCTAAAAAACAAAGCCTACCAGTTTTTTCTGTCACAAATATTTCTGTCGAATTAACAACGGAGCCCATCAGCCAACCCCAATAATACACACGAAGCCTACCAGTTTTTTCTGTCACAAATATTTCTGTCTAAAAAAGGAGTCCACATTGCAACACCGCCGCTACAGACCCAAGCCGAAGCCGCGTCCCAATGTACAGCAGGGCGACACTGGCGAACTGACCGGCGTGATCGAAAGCATCGTCTTTCGCAATGAAGATAACGGCTATAGCGTGTGCAGTGTAAAAGCCGACGGACAAAAAGACCCCGTCACCGTCGTCGGCACCTGCGGCGCCATGTGGATTGGCGAAACCATGCGCGCCACGGGCACTTGGACCCGCCACCCCCGCCACGGTTTCCAATTCCAAGCCGAGGAAATCACCTGTATGGCCCCCTCCTCCGCGCGCGGCATCGAACGCTACCTTGCCAGCGGCATGATCCGCGGCATTGGCAAAGTCATGGCCAAACGCCTCGTAAAACACTTTGGGGCCGACACCCTCCGCATCATTGAGAAGGAATCCCAGCGCATCGAGGAAATCGAAGGTATCGGCCCCATCCTCCGCAAGCGCATCAAGGAATCCTGGAACGAACAGCGCGGCACACGCGACATCATGATCTTTCTACAGGGACACGGCATCGGCACCGCCCAGGCCGCCCGCATCTATCGTCAATATGGAGCCGACGCCATTGCCCTCGTACGCACCAACCCCTACCGTCTCTGCGCCGACGTCTGGGGCATCGGCTTTAAAACCGCCGACAGCGTGGCCATGAGCCTCGGCATCCCCGAAAACTCCGTCATTCGCGCCCGCGCAGGTATTGTCTACGTCATGCGCACCCTCTCCGAAGAAGGCCATTGCTACTGCACGGAAGCCGAACTCCTACTTTATGCCGAACAACTTCTCGGCATCAACATCGAAATTCTAACCGAAGCGCTGCAAGCCGAGCTACAAGGTAAATGGTTAACCAAGGAAGACGACCGCATCTATCTCACGACCCTTCATGAAAACGAATGCACCATCGCCACAAAAATCCGACACCTCATCGACACCCCGGCCAATTTCAAGCCCATCCAATCCACCAAAGCCGTCGCTTGGGCCGAGGAACAGATGCACATCCAGTTTGCCCCCCAGCAACGCCTCGCTCTCGAAACCGCGCTAGACAGCAAGATGGCCATTATCACCGGTGGTCCCGGCGTCGGCAAAACCACCATCATTCGCGCACTGGTGGATGTCTATAAACGCCGCAGCCTCACCTTTTACCTCGCCGCTCCGACCGGGCGCGCCGCCCGTCGCATGACCGAAGCCACTGGACACGATGCCGTCACCATTCACCGCCTCCTCAAATTCCTACCGCAAACCGGCAAATTCGAATTCCATGGCGGGAATCCTTTACCCGGCGATTGCCTGATCCTCGACGAAGTCTCCATGGTCGACCTACCACTGATGGCCGCTGTCATGGATGCCCTACCCGAACACATGGTCGTCATCCTTGTCGGCGACATCGATCAGCTTCCTAGCGTCGGACCCGGCAACGTCCTTCGCGACCTCATCCAATCCGGCGTCATCCCCTGTCAGGCACTCAACACCATCTTCCGCCAGGAAAGCGGCGGCTTCATCGTACGCAATGCCCACAACATCAACGAAGGACACCGTCTCGAACTCCCTGAATCCAGCCGACGCGACCTCTCCGACTTCTACATGCTCTCCTGCAACGAGCCCGATGCTGCACTCGCGCGTCTCCTCGATCTCGTAACAAAACGAATCCCCCAGCGCTTCGGCATGAACCCGCTTACCGACATTCAGGTGCTTTCCCCCATGCGCCGCGGGTCCCTCGGCACCGACAATCTTAATGCCATTCTCCAGGAAACCCTCAATCCGCAAGGCGACGAAATCGAACGCTTCGGACGCAAATATCGCTTGCGCGACCGCGTCATGCAAATCCGCAACAACTACGACAAGGAGGTTTTTAATGGGGACATCGGCTCCATTGTCGCCGTCGATACCGAAGACAAAAGCCTTGTCGTCGACATGGATGGACGCCGCGTCGGCTACGACCTGACCGACCTCGATGAACTCGTGCATGCGTACGCAGGCACCATCCACAAATCACAAGGCAGCGAATACCCTGCCGTCGTCATCCTCATGACCACCCAGCACTTCAAAATGCTCCAACGCAACCTACTCTACACCGCCGTCACTCGCGGCAAAAAACTCGTCTGCATTGTCGGTTCCCACAAAGCCATCGGCATGGCCATCGCCAACACCGAAATGCGCCAACGCCGCACCTCCCT
>SKVN01000032.1 GCA_007129405.1 Kiritimatiellia bacterium | reverse complement strand
GTATTGTCATACCTGAAGTAGATCAAACACAACGAAAAAGGAGGAGGATATGCAGACATCGTTAATGAGTCGCCCTGTAGCCCATGGTGCTATCTATGGTGTTTCCCAACCTGTTTTTCCTCTAAAAGTGGTTGATGCCCAAGGGACTGACCGCAGTATGCCACGCGGATTAGCTTCCTTGTTTGTTGCGCGAGAAAATATGGATGAACTCAATAATGGAGATCCACCGGACTTGATGTTGTGGGGCGAAGAATAATGGGGAGATGGTCTAAATAGGGAGTTTTTGGGGGTATGTTATACTATTTGAGTTTGTGGGAAAGTTGGTTTTCTCCTTTGCGGGTTTTTCAGTATATTACGGTTCGTACAGTAGCCGCTGCTGGTACTTCTCTGTTCGTATGTCTTCTGGCGGGGCCGTTGACCATTCGCCGGTTGCAAGCGTTTCGTATTGGACAGCAAGTGCGCACAGGGAACGCGCCTGATCACCAACACAAAAAAGACACACCGACGATGGGTGGTGTTTTGCTGATTGGTGCTATTACGATTTCCAGTTTATTGTGGGCGCAGCCAACCAACTTGCTTATTCAGATTGCCGTATCCACGTTGCTGGTGATGGGCGGGATCGGTTTTGTTGATGATTATCTGAAGATTCGTTATCGGCACTCGGGGGGGCTCCGTGCACGTTCGAAGCTTCTGTTGCAGTTCGTGTGGACGTGTCTCGTAGTATGGTTTTTGTTGCGCGATCCGGAGGCGGGTGTGCGGTTGCGCGCATTCATGATACCTTTTCATAAGGATCCTGTTCTGACTGATATTGGCATTGTCGGTGCGTTCCTGGTTGTGTTTCTGGTTTTGGTGGGAGCTACCAATGCCGTAAATTTAACCGATGGTCTGGATGGCCTTGCGGTGGGGTGTACGAGTGCCGCATCGCTCAGTTATCTTGCCATGGCTTATCTTGCCGGGCATGCCTTGTTTGCCCAGTATTTATATATTCCGTTTGTTTCCGGGGCGGGGGAACTTGCTGTTTTTTGTGGTGCCATTGCGGGGGCGAGCCTGGGGTTTCTGTGGTATAATTGTCATCCTGCACAGGTATTTATGGGGGATACGGGCAGCTTGGCTCTGGGGGGGGCGATTGGAATTGTTTCCGTTCTGATCAAGCAAGAAGTGGTGTTATTGGTGGTCGGGGGGGTATTTGTGATGGAAGCCCTGAGTGTGATTTTACAGGTAGGCTCATTCCGGTTAACGGGTAAACGCATTTTTCGCATGGCTCCCATACATCATCATTTTGAAAAGGCCGGATGGAGTGAAACACAAGTGACCATTCGGTTTTGGATCTTGTCGATTATTTTTGCCCTACTCGGGCTTTTAACGTTGAAGCTGCGATAAAGAATCACGCTTATCGAGATTGAGAAGTCATACTATGTTTCCTTTGGCGTTGGTGTTGGGGATGGGAAGAAGCGGTGTTGCTGCTGCTGCGTTGCTGCAATCTTTGGGCTACCAGACGACTGTTCTTGATGAAGGCGTTGGAAGTGCGTCATCCGATATGCGTGATCGACTTCGGCGGTTGGGTGTTCAGATCTTGGAACACCAGAAGTCGATACCGAGGCAATCCTTCGATGTCACAGTGGTAAGCCCGGGCATTGCGCTAGATCATCCGCTCGTGGTCGCTGCACAATTCGCTTGTCCGGAAGTTATTTCTGAACTCGAACTCGGGTATCGTTATTGTGAATGTCCCCTTTTGGCGGTAACGGGGACCAATGGAAAAAGTACGCTTGTTGCATTATTGGATCAGATGTTGAGACAGCGTGGTCTTCGGTCGAGGGCTGGCGGGAATCTGGGGACGCCATTGTGCGAGTTGGTTTTTGAAAGTCGCACATTGGATTGGATTGTCGTTGAGGTGAGTTCCTTCCAACTTGAACTTGTTCGGCATTTTCGTCCACATGGTGCTGTTCTGCTCAATGTCCAGCCCGACCATTTAGACCGACATCACACCATGGAGCAATATTTCAAGCTGAAGTGTCGTTTATTCGAGCAAATGGGTAGGGGAAATGCCGCCGTGGTGCAGGACGCGCTTCTGTCTGCGGTACAGCATGAAGTGGCGTGTTTTTCGCATACAGGGCCGGATTGGATATCTTTCGGGGACAAAGCGGGGATGTGGCGATATGATGCCGATGCGCATGCTATTGTTGGGCCTTGCGTGGGAGGGCGTCATGCTCCGGTTTGTGTTTCTGTGCGGGACACATACTTTGATAATGGGGTTACAGGGCAGACAGCCGCTGCTGCTGTGGGGTTGCTTTCGGGTGATTCTGATTGCACATATGCTTGCATGGAGAGAGCGATTGCATTGTTTTCGCCTTTACCGCATAGAACCGAGATTGTTGGAGATGTGGATGGGGTTCGGTATATAGATGACTCAAAGGCAACGAATATTGCGTCGTTGTGTGCTGCTGTTTCCATGCAAAATCGGCCTGTTCATCTGATTGCAGGGGGGATTTTGAAAGAAAAGGATGTATTTGTTGCCAAACAAGTATTGATAAAGCACGTGTCATGTGTGTACCTTATAGGAGATGCAGCTTCGTATTTAGAACAAGCATGGGGACAGGATGTGCTTGTGATGGTATGTGGTACGCTTGAAAAAGCCATGGAGGTTATTTTTAATCGTGTGCAATCAGGGGATGTTGTTTTGTTATCCCCTGGTTGTGCGAGTTTTGATCAGTTCGGATCTTATGCCGAGCGTGGAACACGGTTTGCCAATATAGTAGCAGCCCGAGAACAAGAAAAAACGAGGAGTATATGATGCAGAAAAGTCGTGTGGTTGGTTTGGTGACGGGGGCGCATGTTGTTGCTTTTGGTGGTTTGCTGTTAAGTCAGGGTTGTGGTACGACCCGCGCGCCTTTGCCCCGTGATGATGAATTTGTAATGCCTCCGACGCAAGAGCAAGAGGTTGTGCGCCCTGTTCCTGTGGAGCCGACACGACGTCCTGCTCCGATTCCGCCGCGTGTGGAGCCGCGGCCGGTTACACCTCCAACCGAGACGACAACGTATACAGTTGCTCCCGGCGATGTTCTTTCGGTTATCGCCAGCCGCTATGATGTGACGGTCCAGGAAATCATGCGCATTAACAACATATCGAATCCAGATATGATTCGTGTGGGGCAGCGCTTAGAATTGCCTGGGAAGATTGATGTCGATCAGCCTCGTGAAGTGACACCGCGTCGTGAGACTGCCCCACGTGCCGATGTGGCGCGTGGTGACCGGTATGTTGTAAAGGCCGGAGATAGTTTGTCTGTAATTGCCCATCGTTATGGTGTTACGCAGCAGGCTTTGATGCGCGCCAACAATATTTCCAATCCGGATCGTATTCAAGTCGGGCAAGAGCTTGTGATTCCGGAAGGGGGGCGTCGAACACCGCCAGTAGCGGTAGAGGCTCCCACCGTTACACCGCCTGAGCCTGTACGCGCTGCGCCTCCCGTCACACTCCCTCGAGTCGAGGACGAAGAAAGCGGCGCAACGATGCTTCCACCTTCTCCGTCAGCGCCTAGTGGTGCGCAAACATATACGGTTGAAATCGGGGATGATCTTATATCGGTTGCGTCTGAATTCAACGTGAGTATTGTTGATTTGCGAAAAGCAAACAATCTTGATTCCGACATTCTTGTGCCGGGGCACGTATTGATTATTCCTGACGTGGAGTAAGGGAGTCGTCTTTCCAGGAGCGGATACATGCGTCGTGTTGACACGCTGTTGCGCTTCGCGACTACCTCGCTGGTTTTGATCGGCTTGGTGGTGCTGTATAGCACGAGCAGCGCGCGCAGCAGCGATCCCCATTTTTTTTTAAAGAGACAACTGACGTGGCTTCTTGTGATAGGGGTTCCGTGTTTTTATTTGGTCTCTATGCTGGATTATCGTGTTTGGCGTCGGTTGTGCTGGCCGATGCTACTTGTCAGTGCCGTGCTACTGATTCTGGTGCTGATTCCCGGGATTGGTATCCGTGTGAAAGGTAGTGCTCGGTGGTTGGGGATCGGACCCTTTCGTGTGCAGCCTTCCGAATTTGCTAAGATCGCCGTGATTGCCGGGATGGCTGCTTATATGAGTCGTTATGGCCGGCAAGGAGGGCAGCTGTTAAAAGGTCTGTTGTACCCCTTGGGTGGACTGGGTTTCTTTGCTCTCCTGTTGGTTTTAGAGCCGGATTACGGGGCAACGGCTATTATTGTGAGTATTGGTTTGGCGATCATGTTTGCCGGGGGTACGCGCTTTGCTTATCTTTTGGTTCTCGGGGCTGGTGGTTTCGCTGGATTTGCTGCACTGATTTTTCAAAATCCGAATCGTCTTGGACGTGTCAAAGCTTTCCTGTTTCCGGAGCTCTATCCGGATCAAGCTTATCATCTTACACAGTCCCTATATGCATTTTACTTGGGTGGGTTAACAGGAGTCGGGCTCGGTAATAGCATGCAGAAACGTTTTTATTTGCCGGAGGCCCATACCGATTTTATTTATGCCATCATTGCTGAGGAATTGGGGTTGCTGGCTTCGGTTGCCGTATTGCTATTGTTTGTGTTGTATTTTGTTTGTGGCATGTTGATTAGTTTTCGAGCCTCGGATAGTTTCGGGCGGCTGCTAGGCTTTGGTATCACCATGATGATAGGATTGCAGGCGGTTGTGAATGTCGCGGTTGTCACAGGATTGGCCCCCACCAAAGGTTTAGCGCTGCCATTTATCAGCTACGGGGGATCCAATTTGATTTCTTCTCTTTTTATGACAGCAATGTTAATTAGCATTGCCCGTGATGGTTCTCGTGGTGGCGTGCTGGCGTCTCGTGCCAAAGCTAAGGATCGCTTGCACTACGGGTAATGCGTGTCAGGCATACCGGCATGTGTTCTGGTGATTCACGCAGGCTCGGTGGGTGGGATCAGTTGTATGACAGCATGCAACAAGTCAGAAAAATCAGCGGCAAAAAGGTATTTTTCTGCTTTATGCATAGGGGCAGGTCCACGGGAGCGTGTTTCATCGTGAATAATAATAGGAATATTTTCTGTTTTGGGGATGGACTTGAGTAAACCTGAAACGGAGGATCCATTCATCCCAGGAAAAATTTCTTTGATGATGATAACATCGGGTAGTATGGAGACGGCTTGCTCCAATATTTCCGATCCTGATTTGGCGCAATGGGGATGATAGCCAGCGGTTTCGAATGACTGAAGCAGATCCGTGAGGATTCGTGGATCGTCTTCTCCAATTAATACCGTACGGGATTTATTTGTTTTTACCTTACGTTTGTTGAGAATTTGATTGATCATACGCAAAATATCAATTTCAGAGCAAGGTTTCGGAAGAAAGCCATCCACGGCGAGCGTGTGAAAGAAGTCATTCATGGCGGCTCTGGCTGTGAGCACAAGTACGGGATATTTCATGGATCCGTCTTCGTTGCTGATTTGTTTTAGAAATCCGATGCCACCCATCCCGGGCATACTAATATCCAAAATAATAATGTCGGGTTTACATGTGTCTAAAGCTTTAAGGGCAGCCTCGGCATGGCCCGCCGTTGTGACGTTAAACCCTTCGTGGTTGAGAAAATCTTGCATGGTGCGTGTCAGGTGGCGATCGTCATCAACAAACAGTACATGTGCATTCGTTTGCATGATATTCCTTTCTTTTTAGCCATTAAGTTTTTTGTTTATCACATGATTACTGCTATGCGGACGGGAATCGGGCAGAAAAGAATCTTCCATACTGTCAATCAATTTGTTGACATCTCTTTGCAGCAAAAGGTGTGGGATATCAAAACCTTGCAATAAACCTATTTTGGCCTGATCCAATCGTTGTTCCGCGAGAAAAAATAGTTTCATGGTTCGCAACGCAGGGTCAGCCATAATATGCATGATGAGTTCGGTGCCGGACATGTCATCAAGGTTTGGGCCGATCAAAGCTGCGTTCATTTGGTTGTCGCGCAAGTATTGTATAGCCTCTGCACCGCGGGAAGTAGTATGCGTGGTATATTCTCGTACTCGGAGTGCTTCGCTGAGCTTTTGATATTGATCCTGTTCGGGGGGGGCAGTCAGGAGAATGGTTGGAGGTGTGTGTTTGGGGATCCATATACGAACCCGCGTACCACGGGGCATGTCTGGGGGCGGGCTTGCAATATCAATCCCACCGCCATGTTTTTCGATGGTTTCCCGGGCAATTGCGAGTCCAAGGCCTGTACCTTCTACTTGTTCCCCGATACGGAAGAATCGTTCTGTTACACGAGGGAGAAATTCTGGAGGTATTCCAATGCCCGAATCGGTTACATCGCATGCCAGAACTGTCTTTCCGGCGAGAGTGAGTTGGTGCAAGTGCACCGTGCAAGATCCGGGGGGAGGGGTGAACTTGAGCGCATTGCTCAATATGTTAATCAATACCCGTTCTATTTTTGCCGCATCCCCATCGAAATATCCCGGGCAGTTGATATGGTTGATGTGAAATTCCAGCGGAATGGCATCTGCGCTCATACGGATGCTTTCTGATGCCCTGTACATGAGACGCGAAAAGGGAACCAGTCGTCGTTCTAATTTAAACGTTCCTTTTTCCAACCGTGTAAGATCGAGGATGTCGTTAATGGTGCGTTCTAGTCGCCAGCAGTCCTCCAGCATCATATTAAAGTAACTGGCTACACTGGGAGGAACTTCACCAACAATTCCGCGCATCAAATTTTCAAGAGAACTAATCAGGGATGTTAACGGTGTGCGCAGTTCATGCGAAACATTCGAAACAAAAAGGTTTTTCGCTTTGTCGTGTTCGCGCAATTGCCGGATGGCATCGCGTAATTGTTCTTCCACTTCACGGCGTTCTTTGATTTCGCGCATCATTTCCCGATTGGTTGATTCTAGATCTGTTGTTCGCTCTCGAATCAACTCTTCAAGATGGTTTTGGTATTCGACTAATGCCATTTCCCCCTGCCGTCGACGGGTGATATCGGTAAATGAATAAATTAGGTGCGTTACACAATCGTTTTCGTCGCTTGAAACTGTGATCCCTGTTTGAAGATAGAGAGGTTGCTGGTCCAGTCTAAGACCTTCTAATTCGCCATTCCAGGAGCCTTCGTTGGCAACAGTTTGTAAAGCTTCCTCTATCCCTTGTGATGCGGAAAACAACGTTGTGATTTCTTGTCCCAGCAGATCCTCTTCCGGAGAACGGTTCCAGAGTCGCCCAACGGCTGGATTGCTGTAGGTGATCATGTTGTTGGTATCGGTAATGACAATGCCATCACCTGAGTTTCGTATTGCTTCCCCTTCAATTCGCAACTGTTCCTCTACTTCACGTCGGACAGTTATGTCGCGAATGGAGAAACAGAGGCAATGCTGCGAGTTGCGCATCACAGCGGTAACGGATATCTCTGCAGGGAATGTCGATTCATCAGCGCGTATACAGTACGCTTGCATTAGGGTAAAACGCCTGTCGGTAATATTTTGAATGATCATCTCTAGAATGTCTTGATTTGCACCTTCAATCAGTTGAGCGATGTGACATTGTGGGAAAGCCGCGGCTTCAAGTTGGAAGAAATCATGTGCGCGGGTATTCGCGGTTATGATATTCCCTGCAAAATCCGCAAGAATGGTTGCATCGTATAAAGTGTCTAGCAACTGATCAAATTCGGTTCTGTCGCTTTGGGGCCCAGGAGTAGCATTGGTGTGTGGGGGAGAGGCTGTAGCTCTTTGCGTTTCGCTTTGCAGCATTAGGTCGAGCCGCATCGTTCGTGTATAATTTGCAGCTTGCGTTTTCACACGGTCAGTCTAGCCAGTGTCGGATATTCTGACAAGTTTTAATTATGTGAAAAAATCGTTCAAGCCAATAACATCCATAAGGGAATGGTTGGTATACAGAGGATATGAGTTAGAAGAATGCAGGCGGCAGCGAATTCGGCATCTTCGTTATAGAGTTCGGCAAAAATGACGCTGGCTACGGCTGATGGCATGGTCGCCACAAGTAAGAGTGTTTTGCGTATATCCGTTGCCACTGGCAGAATTGCCAGTATGAAAACGGCCATAGCTGGAATCACGATAAGCCGGAGGCCGGCTACGAGGCTTTTGTCGATTGAGATTAAATGCTTCGGGTGAAGTCCGGCCATGCGGCTGCCGGCCATGACCATGGCAATGGGGATGGTAGCCGCACCAAGCATGCGCATCGCATCTAGAGCGGCCTGAGCCGGATTTTGCAGTGCTGGCCTCGTGATGGCACGTAAGAGAGAGGCAGGCAAAGCATCTCGCAATACAATCCAGATCACGGATACGGCAATCGTGACCAATGGAGGGCTGATCATGCGTTTCAGGTTCGCGGTGTTGACACTTCTTCCGGAAATGGCAAAAAGTCCGAGGGTCCAAAGCGCCAGCTCCGATCCGAGTGAGGAAAAAATGATCCCGGCAACCCCGGATTCGCCCCATAGCATGAGCGCGATGGGCAGGGGCAAGAAGGAGTAGTTATTGATGGTGCATTGGAAAAGAAATGCATTTTCACTGCCGGCAGCGGGACGGTGTATGTGTTTTTCGATTACCAATCCTAATGCAAATCCCAGCAGCATGATCGTGAACCCGCCGACGGGCAGTATCCAATATTGTCCCAGACCCTTTAGATCGAAATTACGGGTCATGGATGTGAAAATGAGAGCGGGGTAAAAGAAAGTTGTGAGTAGATGCGATAGTTGGCGGGTGGTTTCATTGGTGATCTGGCCTTTACGCCGAGCAAGGAAACCGACCCCGATCATGAGAAAGGTTGCTAGAATACGAAGGATAATGGCAATCATATGTTTACTTGAGAAATGTTATTGAGAGTCAATTCTGGCAGCCAGAATAAAATCGCTTTCGGTGAGTCCGTCAATCTTGTGGGTCCATATGCGGATGGTGACAAGTCCCCAGGTTAACGTGATTTCGGGATGATGGTTTTGATTCTCGGCAATTTGTGCTGCCTGATTGGTAAAGGCCAAAGCCTGTTGGAAATCTGGGAAATGAAACATTTTTACGAGATGATGCTCATCGATGACATTCCAGCCTTGCGGGAGCTGCTTCAGTAGTTCCTGTTGCTGTGATGGAGGCAAAGTGGAAACATCGCCTTTACAAGGAATACACTCACGGTTAGATAAATCACATGTGTTTTTCATTTTCGTTGCCTTTTTATGCGTTCAATTTACTTATCGTTAGCATCTATTCGTCGTACATTACAGCATGATTTATGGCAGCTTTGTATAATGGTACGGAAAACTAAGGTGAATGGAGGTGAATGGGGACGGTGAATCGGTGAATGGGGACGAAGGTGAATGGG
>SKVN01000062.1 GCA_007129405.1 Kiritimatiellia bacterium | reverse complement strand
ACAAGTGGTGCCAAGGTGTTGAGTGCCGCGGTACCGGCCTGATTGATGCCAGCGAGCGTTGCAGCGCGCAAGCCCATGGAGACAAGGGCTTGGGAGTCGTCTGTGAAGCGCTGGATTTCGTCATCTTCGCGGGCGAAGGTTTTGATGATGGTTTGCGCGGCGAGGCGTTCCTGCGTGTTGCCGGAGAGCCAGGAGAGCTGACGGCGGGTTTGCCGTGCCACGGTTTTGGTTTTGCGTCCTACCATGCGCACGAGCAGGATGTTGACGGGGATGAGGGCGACGGATAGCCAGCCGAGAATGACGCTGCGGCTGAAGAGGTAGAACATCACGGAGCCGATGACGGCGAGGTTCATCCAGGTTTGGATGAGGGTTATGCTGAGAAACGGCATGATGGTTTCGACATCGGTGATGATACGGCTGGTGAGGGATCCGGATCGGTTGCGGTCATAGAAGGAATGGGAGAGCTTCTGGACATGGGCATAGAGGTCGCAGCGCATGTCGTGAATGACGCGTCGGCTGGCGTTGGCCCCGATGTAGGAGCGCAGGAAGACGGGGATGGGGTTGGCGAGGGCAATGCCGACACCAATCGAGAAGAGGCGCACGATCCGCATCCAGGCTTCGTCGGTGGTGATGTCCTGTGCGCTGGCGAGGTTGAGCACGTCGACGGCTTCGCCGAAGAGCCAGATGATGGCGAGCGGGGAGATGAATTTGAAAATGCCAAAGAGTGTGGCCGTGACAAACATGTACCAGTATGGGCGTATGTAGCGTAAGAGGCGCTTGAGGCTGGCGCGTCCGAGGGCTTTGTCGGGTTGGTTTTCTGTCGTGTTCATGACCTGTGAGTTTAGGCCAATGGGGGGAGGGGTAAAGGGAAAAAGCTGGCAAAAATGCTGGGCTGAAAAGCAGAAATTGGGAACCACCCCGACTCCCTTCTGGGCACGGGGCGCGGAGGGCTGGTGGGATTTTCTGTTTGGACAGGAAGATGGGGACGGAAAGAATCCGCCGTCGTTTCCAGCTATGGCGGACACATGCTTCGCCGTTGGCTTCGCAGGGCACAGCAAGACGGCGTGACGGGGGCGGGGGTTAGAGGAAGGGGGCGATGACGAGGGCGGTGACGGACATGAGTTTGATGAGGATGTTGAGGGAGGGGCCGGATGTATCCTTGAAGGGGTCGCCCACGGTGTCGCCGACGACGGCAGCCTTGTGGGCGTCGGAGCCCTTGAAGTAGGTTTTGCCGTCTACCTCGAGTCCTTTTTCGAACATCTTTTTGGCGTTGTCCCAAGCGCCGCCGGCGTTGGACTGGAAGAGCGCGAGCAGGACACCGGAGACCGTAGCACCAGCTAACAGGCCGCCGAGCATTTCCGCGCCACGGCTGCTTTCCATGCCGAGCCAACCGGGTCCCATGCCTATCAGTACGGGGGCCAGGATGGCCACACAGCCGGGGGCAATCATCTCGCGCAGGGATGCTTTGGTGGAGATTTCCACGCAGCGCCCGAATTCGGCTTTTCCGTCGGCTGCTTCATAGATTTCCTGATCTTTTTTCGACCAATCCGCGATATCCGTATTTCCGTTGCGCACGAGAACTTCCAATGCAGCTTTGAGTTCTGGAATGGAGGCAAATTGTCGCCGTACTTCATGAATCATATCCATGGCAGCACGTCCGACTGCGCCGATGGCTAATGCGGAGAAGAGGAAGGGTAGCATGCCCCCGACGAAGAGCGATGCCATGACATAGGGGTTGATGATGTCAATACCGTTAAGGGGAGCATGCGGATGAGAGTGATTGTAGGCGGTTACAAATGCGGCGAAGAGGGCTAATGCGGTGAGTGCTGCGGATCCGATGGCAAATCCTTTGCCGATGGCGGCCGTGGTGTTGCCGACGGCATCGAGGCGATCCGTACGCTCGCGCACACTTTTGGGAAGTGCTGCCATTTCGGCGATGCCGCCCGCGTTGTCTGCGATGGGGCCATAGGCATCGACGCCGAGCTGGATACCGGTATTGGAGAGCATGCCGACGGCGGCGATGGCAATGCCGTATAATCCGGCGAGCAGGTAGGATACAACCATGGCGACGGCGAGGATCAGGATGGGCCATGCTGTGGAGGCCATGCCAACGCCGATGCCGGCAATGATGTTTGTGGCGGATCCGGTGACGGATTTGCGGGCGATGCGTGTGACGGGCGGACTGCCCAGTTCGGTGTAATATTCTGTGATGAGCCCGATTGCCAGTCCGGCAACGATACCGGTAACGACAGCCCAGAAAACGCCGGTGGATCGATATGTGCGTTCAGTATATTCCCATGTGTCTGGCAATATCCAGCGCACGGCCAACCAAGTGACAACCAGCATGAGGCCGGAGGCCAGGAATTCGGCGCGATTGAGGGCTTTCTGGGGATCTAGATGGTGCGTTGCATGCACGGCAAATGCACCCAAAATGGAGGTGAGGATTCCGCCGCAGGCCAGGATCAGCGGGAGCAGGACGGCATTGAGTCCGCCGAGTGCGGATTCGGCTTCAAAACCTGCCGCATTGCCGGCAAATACTGCGCCGAGGACCATGGTTCCGATGATCGAGCCAACGTATGATTCAAACAAATCGGCGCCCATGCCGGCAACGTCGCCGACATTGTCACCGACATTGTCGGCAATGGTTGCGGGGTTCAATGGGTGATCTTCAGGAATTCCTGCTTCCACTTTGCCTACGAGATCGGCCCCGACATCGGCGGCTTTGGTGTAGATCCCGCCCCCGATGCGGGCGAATAATGCGATGGATGATGCTCCGAAGGAGAATCCTGTAATAACGGGAATGATTTCTTTTAGTTCCCAGCCCAAGAGGGTGTAGAGGGCATAGAGGCCGCCGAGTCCCAGAATGCCGAGGCCCACTACGCCGAGCCCCATGACGGATCCGCCGGTGAAGGCGACGAGTAATTCGTGGCCGTCTTCACTGTGTGCGGCCTGGGTGGTGCGGACGTTGGCGCGCACGGCAACGCGCATGCCGATGAGTCCGGCGAGCCCGGAGCACAGTGCCCCGGCCACAAAGGAAAGGGAAATGAGGGTGGAGGAGCCGCTGTGCCATGCTACGAGCGCGAGCAGGATCGATAGAACGATGACGAATATGGCGAGTACTTTGTATTCAGCTTTGAGAAAGGCCTTGGCGCCATCGGCAATATGTTTGGCAATGGTTTGCATGCGTTCATTGCCATCGGGTTGTTTTCGCACCCAGCCGGCGCGATTCCATGTGTATAGTAATGCCGCGATGCCGAACAAGGGGACGAACCCAATTACCAGATGCTGCATGATACACTCCTATGTGTTGCGCGAAGTTATCTCCAGATTAGCTTTTCAAAACCTTGTATTCAAGATTACTTCTTCTGGATGGTGTTCTGTGAAGCGTTAGTAATCGCGCGTCCAGATAATGCCGATGCCTGAGTCGACAGTGCCACCTGTCTGGGTTTCGAGTCGGAGGCTAGGGGTGAGTTCGACTTCGACAGCGGCACGTCCGGATTCCTCGGACACACCACGTTCTAGTTCCACATAGATGCGGTCACTGATATATTTGCCGACTGTGATGGTGGTGCCAGTGTGCTCGTCGTCTGGGGTTCTTATGTCAATTTGGTCCACCCGTAGTGCTCGTCTGGTTTCTCCCATGATGTCAAAAGCACTTCCCCCGCCGCGTAAGTTGTTGATCGCTTGGGCTAATGTGATCGCCTGCCAAGGGGTCAGGGCGACGGTTGCGCGTCCAAATAGGATGCGAGCTAGGATTTCATCTTCCGGCAATGGTGGAGAGGAATGTAAGCTGATTTCCGGGTCTGTGGCCGCGCCTTGCACGCGCAAGGTTGCGGTGATGTCGCGTGCGCGGTGCGTGGCGGCGATATCCAGCAGGGGGGCGGGTGGATAGGCGCCATCGAACGTGATGCTGCCTTGCTGAATGACGAGGCGCTTGCCGAAAAAGATAAAGCGTCCGCGAATGATGTCCAAGCTTCCCGTCAGGTATGGTTCGGGGGTTTGGCCGTTTACTTGCATATGAGCGGACCATTCGGAGTCGAGGCCGCGTCCCCGCACAAAGATGCGGTCAGATGCATCGATGCGCAGATCGAATGCTATCTGGTGGCGCCGCGCAAGAGGGGCTGGTTCGACCGTGGGATCGTTTTCGGTTGGCGTGCTTGTTTCCTCTTTGGTTTCGTAGACTTCGGTTACTTCGAGGGCGTAGAGTCTTGGAGGCAGAGTTTCGGGAATCATGAGGGTCATAGGGTTTACCCGCACTCGTCCTCTTAGCTGGCTTTCGTCTAGATTTCCCTTCCATTCGAGGGTTCCCCGCCCGATGGCTTTGGCATGATCGTTTTGCATGAGGCGGAAGCGGTCCAATGTGAGCGTGGTTTCAAACGGGTAACGCTCGTTGGGACGGAAGTGCATCCGTCCACTAGCGTGAAGCGTTCCGGTAGCTCCATCGGATGCGTGAAAGTTTACGAGTGAGAGGAATTCCCTTTCTGCCGCCACTTCCAGCAGGATGTCGCTGAGAATGGTGCCGGAAAGCTCGTGTTCGTAGCGCCCGTCTTTTATGCGAATACTGCCGTCAAGTCTGGGGTCTTCGAAGGTTCCAGTGAGTTTTAGATCAGCCGCGAGGGTGCCCACTAACCGATGGTAGACGTCCAGTACAAACAGGCGTCCGAGTCCGGTCAAATCGGTGTTGGCCGACAAGCGCGCTTCGATGGGGCCATCCGGCGGCCATTGGAAAGAGAAGGGCATGAGTGAAACGGGAGCTGGTAGATTCAGGTCGAGGGTGACAGGGTCGCCGGGCAGATTTTCCAATTGAAATCCCCCTTGCAGGCGTTGTTCGCGCAGGTTGAAATCGACACGGAAGCGCGCGGGAGGGCCATCCCAGCGTTGGGGGTCTTCGGGGCGCAAGCCGCGCAGATCCAATGCCAGTGATGCTGTCGGGTTTTGCAGGGTACCGGAGACGGTAAGCTTTCCATTCATCTCGGTATCAGCGTCTACTTGGCCTGCGAAGCCGAACAGATCGAGGGGCAGCTCGAGAATATCCACGCTCAATTGGAGATATTCTCCTTCGATGATGCCCTCGGCCAGCAGGTTGCCGCGTCCCACCTGAAGGTTCCACGGGGCAAAGAGCAAACGTTCCGGCTCTATTAGTATATGCAGCGGTGCCTCGGCGGCGATATCGAGATCGTTCCAGTTGATTGCAATTGTGTCGAGATAGATGGACATCTGGCGATGACGCCAATGACCGCGGGTAGCCAATACCAATGGTTCCGGCACCAAAGGAGGGGCGATCACGATTTGCCGGATTTTGAAATGCCACACTTCTGCTGCGCCGAGTATCGGTTCGAGGTCGGAGAGTTGCAGAGGTTTTTTTCGTGCATGAGGTTTCTTTGGGGGCACCTGATCGGTGTCTGGCAGGCCGGCAAAAAAGATCTTATCTGCCTCGAAGCTATAGATACGGATATTTCTGCGGAGCAATTGTCGTAGCGAAATGCGGACTCGTGCCTCGTGGATTGCCAAGCGCACGATGCCGTCTTCATCTCTGGCCGTGAATGCCTTGATCTGAGCGTTTGTCGGCCAGCTCAGGGTGAGGCCTTGCACGCGCACATCCAAGCCCGTCAGTTTGGATATCTGTGCTTCCAGTACTGGCGTTATTTGCCGTAGCCCCCAAGGGGTGATTGCCAGCATGCAGAGACTACCGAGGAGCGTGAAAAAAAGCAGCATACCAACGACGCATGCGCGGTATTTTGTCTTGCACGTTTTCGATTTTATTTTGCGCTTCATTAGAATGCTTGTCCTAAGCTAATGTAAAATTGCCAGGGGTCGTCGATGCCTGCTCTGCGTTTAATCGGAATGGCGGCATCAAAGCGCAGAGGACCTACGGGGGTAAAATAGCGATATCCGAGTCCCGTACCCCAGCGGAGTTCATCTACGGTTTTTTGGAACAGGGCTTCTTCCGTTACGGCACCACCATCTATGAATGCAACGAGGCCCATGGTTTGTGACCAACGCCAGCGTAGTTCCTGGCTGATCAAGAACAGGGATCGTCCACCGGTAGGCGTTCGATTCTCGATAGGTCCGACGAACTGATGCCGGTAACCGCGAATCGAACCGCCGCCACCTGCATAGTACCTTTCGTCGGCCGGGATTCGTTTGCGGGACTCCCCCAGGATCGATGCAACAGTAATTTTACCGGCCCAGTCCAACTCGTTGCGGCGACTCAGGTTATAATATCCGGCAAAGGATAGGCGGGCTTTTATGAAAAAGATTTCCGTATCCAGTGTATCCCAGTACGGTGCCAGTCCGAGGTTCAGTCGGGTGCCCGAGCGTGGATCCAGCGGATCATCGCTACGATCTTGCTCCATGGTGAGAGGCACGTAGAGGATGTTGTACGCTTGGCGATCTTTTGCATCTTCGACAGAAGAATAGCGCAGGCCAAGTCCTAGTCCGTAGAGTCGGTAGTTGCGATGTAGTCGCGTTATGCGTGCCAGTGCGCCAATCTTGTCGGTGCGGAAAGCGCGTGTGTCTTCCACGTCTTGCTGCAGGAGCAAGTGCAGGTTCTGATCTACACGTCGATAGTCGGGGCGTTTGAAGGCCAACTCTCCCGCATGGCCTCTTTCCGAGACGGCGTAATCGATGGACAAACGTTCGCCACGCTGTAATAGGTTGCGGTTTACCCAGCCGGTGCGTGCTCGCCAGCCCTCATCGCTCCCGTATCCCAGACCAATGGTGATCGAGCGGTGATTGCGTTCCTGAAGTTCCACAGCTATGGGTAAAAGATCACCTTTCTCCGGCGCGTCAGCAGTTTCCAGTCGTACGGTGCCGAAGAGGTCCGCCGCAACTAGCCGTCGTCGTGCTCGTGCGAGTGCGCGACCATCAAAAGGATCGCCCGACTCCCACGGCAATTTTCTGCGGATGAATGGCTCTTGCACGCGTTGTAATCCTTTGATCTTGGTTTCTCCAAAGCGATAGGTTTCGCCCGGGTCGACTTCAAAATGTACATCGACGGCGTTTTCCGCGTGTATGACGATCACTTCGCGGGAAACCACATTTGCCAGGGCATACCCTGTGGTGCGTAATAAACGAACAATTTCATCATTGCTTTGCAGAATCGCGGAAGCTTCTGCAACTAGTCCGGTCTGCAGACCGATTTCAGCCGCTGTCGGCATGGAGACCTTTGGATTTGACGATAGGAGGACGATATTGCGCAGATGGTAGGTGGGTCCCGTGTCGACCACAAAACGTACTCGCGGGCGCCGCCGCTCCAGATCAATGTCTGTTTCTACGGTTGGCTGATAAAATCCACGGTTGCGTAACACTTGCTTGAAAAGGGGCGGGTCCCGGTGGGCACGTCGGCGCAGTTGTAACTCCGATACCGGTGGGCGATCGGAAAGTGCTTGCATGACGGAGACGTTATTAAGTTCTCGACGTAGTGTCCGGTCTTGAATGCCGCTAATGCGAACGCGATAGCGAATGGGGTTCTCTTCAGCACGCAAGGAGGCTGCACTTGGCAAGATGCCCAAGAGTAGAACAGAAAACAAAAATAAGCGTGTCGCAAACATCGTGTTGCATCGTAGCAACCTTGTTGTCACTTCGCAATATGTCTGCAGGCGGCATTTTTTAGTGAGGCAGCCCCATAATATAAGCATATCTATGTACCCGTAAGAGCCTTTTCCCGGCAACGGCCTTGAGGTGTTATGCTTTAGGTGCTACGGCTTGCGACTGCTTACCGAGCTCGCAACAATTGACTCTTTGCTAACGCCTAGCATTCTAGCGACTGCGGAAATCCCTATTGCGTGGATGGCATTGCGATTTGTGTTGGTTGTGTGATACATTGGCCTTGTTTATGAAAAAGATGATTCAGGTCTATTTTCTTTTGGCAATTTCGTGTGTAACCGATCCTGTGCTGGCACAGGTCACACCTTCGTTTGTGGTTCCTGCCGAATTGCCGGAAGCCGGTCTGCGTATTACTGTGCCGGCACGTTCGAGAGAGGAGCCCTTGCCCCCGCTTGAAAGGCGTATGTATCGTTTCCGACAAGGGGAACGGGAATGGACGGAAGAACGTTACGATCCGCGTGAGATTTGGCTACGGTCGCAGGTTTTGGGACAATGGCGGGATCAGCATGATAATCGTTTGCGGATTTTGCGTCCGAATCAGCGTTTGCCTGTGTTTTCCGATGCACACGTACAGCATGCTGATTATGAGAAGCGCGTGGCGAAACTTCCTGCAATGGATACTCCGACGTCTGAGGATGTGCTGGCGTGGCTTGAAGACTATTTGCAGGAGGAACCGGGGCAAGTTACCCCCATGCGTTACGTATCCCGTCCGTTGCAGGCTGCTGCTTTGATTGGCGTGCAGTCATCCGGGCGTTTGGTATATGCACTGCGTGTTGAAAGTGCGCGTCTTGGATTGCGGGAGGCATCGGATTATTTTGTGGTTGATATCATGTTGTCGGAAGATGCCGATGTGAATCGTGCACGTCATTCGTTTGAGGAGCGGTTCTTGCGTTCGCTGGTTGTGTTTGTTCCGCAGTCGTCGCGGTCTGCTGCGGCGTGGGGGCCATCTGGAGCGGTTGCTTCGGATAGCCAACCTGCAACGTTGGAGCGTAGTCGGTCCGAGGCACATGCCAGTGTGGCTAATCTGCGAAACTGGCAATCCGTTGATATTGGTGATTACGTTTTGCTTTCGGATCAACGGCGTGGGGCCAATCAGTTGATCCGGGATTTAGAGCGTACACTGGAGCCTATGCGAGCGGCCTATGCCGCCATGGTTCCGCCGCTACGTCCGATCGAAGCTGTGGGGATCATCCGGGTTTTTGCCGACCAGGATGAATATGTGCGTTATGTTGGACAGGAGTTTGCCTGGAGTGCGGGGTTATGGAGTTCTTCGCGCGGGGAGCTGGTGATACGTCCTGTGGATGCGGCTAACTATCAGCAGGCGCGCGAACGTATTTTGCCTACGGTTTATCATGAGGCGTTTCACCAGTATTTGTCGCTTGCTACCGAGCCATTGCGTGTGTGTGTGTGGTTTAATGAGGGGCATGCAGTTTTGTTCGAGCACACGGATTTACGTGGCAACGATGTGCGTTTCGAGGAGTATCTGCCATATGCGGAGCGTGCTACGGGTATGCCCCTGTCGCAGCTTTTTGCATTGAACTACGAGATGTTCTATCATAGCGATGCGGGGCGTCGTCGGCAGCACTATGCTACCGCGTGGGCCGTGGTTTATTACTTGCGCCGCTCGGCTGCAGCCGATCCGCACTTCCGGTTCGCGGGCTTTCTGGATGGTTACATGAAGGCATTCGCCGAGACGGGCAGCGGTCAGCAGGCGATGCAACGGCTTTTAGCGAAGTATGATTTGCAAGCTCTTGAGGCTGATTTTCGCGACTTCTGGGCATCGCCACGGAGGCGGCGCGAGGTGCTGCGGGCGCGGTGAGGGGGAGGGAAAAAGCTGAAATGCTGAAATGCTGAAAAGCTGAAATT
>SKVN01000158.1 GCA_007129405.1 Kiritimatiellia bacterium | reverse complement strand
CTTTTGGGGATGGCCCCAATTCGTTTTCGTTGGAGGCAGTTTTGATGAGGGCTGCCACATCGGATAAACCAAGCTCTCGTGCTACTTCTTCGAGTGGTCGGCCTGGTTCATAGAGTGGTACGTTTTGGATCCATGGATTTGATTTCATGGTTGCACTATAGCGCGAGAATGATTCTTTTCGCAAGTATTGCCAGATGTGGTGACCTAGTTGGCCATCATAGAGCGGATTGATGATGGGATGGGGAACAACAAGGGCCGTTTTGTCGTCATTGCGTTGAGGAGAGGCGTTGGAGTGCTTCAGGGTAGGCGATGTGTTCTTGTTCCTGGATGCGAGCGTGGAGTGTTTCGGGAGTATCGGTATCGAGGACGGGAACGGTTCGTTGCACGAGAATGGGGCCGGTGTCGGTTCCTTCGTCGACGAGGTGTACGGTGCATCCGGCCACTTTGACGCCGTATTCCAGTGCTTGCTTCCAGGCGGCGATGCCGGGGAACGCCGGTAGCAGTGATGGATGAATGTTGAGGATGCGATTGGGAAAGGCAGCAAGCATGGCGGGTTTGATGATGCGCATGAAGCCAGCCAGCACTACGTAGTCTGTTTCCCATTCCTGCAGTTGGCGGATGTAATCTTGCTCGGGGTCGCCGTCGAGCCGGGTTTTGGAGTTGGGTACGGGGATGTGCAGGGCAGGTACATGGTATTTTGCTGCCCGTGCCAGAATCCCGGCATCCGGTACATCTGATATTACGCCCACAACGGTGGCAGAGAGTGTGCCGGATGCAATGGCATCGAGAATGGATTGACAATTGGTGCCGCTCCCGGAACCGAGGACGGCGATGCGGAGGGGGCCGGATTCGGGATGCGGGATTCGGCATGCGTGTGTGGGGTTTTCGACAGAAAGATTATGACAGAAAGAACTGGTAGGCTCTGTAGTGGGAACGATTTTGGGTTCGGGATTGGTTTTTCTCATGGTGTTTACCAGTGTTGGCGGATGGGGATTCCGGCTTGTACGAGTTCTTGTTTGATGCCGGATACGGTGTAATCACCGGTATGAATCATGCCGGCGATAATAGCGGCATCCGCATGTGCTTGTTCGAACACGTCGACGAGATGCTGGGAATTGCCGGCACCGCCGGAGGCGACCACGGGCACGGGCACGGCATCGGCAATGAGCCGGGTTAGAGGGATCGAGAAACCGGCTCGGGTGCCATCGGCATCGACGGAGTTGACGACGATTTCGCCGACGCCCAGATCGACAGCTTTACGGGCCCATTCGATGGCATCCATGCCGGTGTGTTCGCGGAAGCCGCGTACGGTGATTTCATAGCCGCTGGGGAAACGGGGATCGTCGGGCACGGCAAGAGGGTCCATGCCGAGGACAATGCATTGTGCCCCGAAGGCACGCGAACCCTCATTGATGATCTGGGGGTTTTTCACAGCCAGGGAATTTACGGATATTTTTTCGGCGCCGGCGAGGAGTACGCGTTCCATGTCGGGCAGGCCGGCGATACCGCCGCCCACGGCAAAGGGGATTCGCACGGCATGGGCGACTTCACGAACCATATCGATATCGATGGGACGACGCTCGGCGGATGCGGTGATATCGTAAAATACGAGTTCATCGCAGCCGTCCTCATAGTAGCGCGCAGCCATTTCAACGGGATCTCCCAGTTCAATGTTGTTTTGGAATTTAACGCCTTTGGTGACTTTGCGGTTATGAATATCCAAGCAGGGTATGATGCGGCGTGTGAGCATAATCAAGAGCTCCCTTGGGGATTCCACTGTAAAAAGTTTTCGAGAAGTTGAAGGCCGATTCGCCCCGACTTCTCGGGATGAAATTGGGTGGCGAAGATGTTGTTATGCCCTAGCGCGGCAGAGAAGGTTGCCCCAGCGTAGGAGGTTTCTGCAAAGCTATTGCCGCGAGAATGGGGCGTGGGGTAGTAACTGTGGACGAAGTAGAATTCGCTTTGGTCCGGGATGTTGGCTAGCAAGGGGTGATCCTGGGTTTTTTGTATGCGATTCCAGCCCATGTGGGGTACTTTGTCACGGGGGTTTTGGGGTTGAAAGCGGATGACATTGCCGGGGATCAGCCCGAGTGTGTGCACGCCGCCATCTTCCTCGGAGTGATCGAGTATGATTTGTGTGCCAAGACAGATGCCGAGAAAGGGGATTTGGTTTAGGATTGTTTGCTTTATGATGGGTATGAGTCCGAGTTCGATCAGATTTTGCATGGCCGCCGCGGCTGCGCCTACACCGGGGAAAACGACGCGTTCTGCACGCCGGATTACGTCTGGGTCTGATGTTATGGACGTGTTGGCTCCCAACGCTTCAAAGGCAAGCTTCACGCTGGTCAGGTTGCCTGCTTTGTAATCAATAATGGCGATCATGATTTTTTTCGTTACATGTTCAAGGGCTTTGGTTGTATGTATGGGTAACCGTATGCTAACGTTTTGCAGATCGCAATCATAATTGAAATTGGGTTTATGGGGTCTTGTTGGGTTGACAGATTACCGGACTTTCCAGACGATACGTTTCAAAATAGGAAGAGGGGAGGCTATGAGTATACAGGAAGATGTGATTCTGCATCCCGAGGATTATGATTTTGTTGTGGATACTCTTGGGACGTGCACGGTGCCCTCTCCATTACATGACTGTGATTTTACCCCGGAAGGCATGCGGGTTTTACTTTCGGAGGATGTGTCTGAGTTGCAGCATGCCTTGGCAGCGGGGAAACCTGTGGCTAGCTTTGAGCGGGCCGGTGCACGGGAAACGTTATTTTTTGATCCGGCCTGGACGCGTGTGGCCATTTTGACTGCCGGTGGGTTGAGTCCGGGGTTGAATGATGTCATTAAGGGTATCGTGCATTTGCTGCATTTTGAATATGGCGTTCGGAGTATTTACGGGATTCGGTACGGGTATCGTGGTTTGTTACCGGAATTTGGTCATGCCCCGATGATCTTGAATCCAGATATCGTGGACACGATTCACGAGGAGGGTGGTACCATTTTGGGGTCATCGCGTGGCCATGGTGATCGGACGCGTGAGCTGGTTGATTCCTTGCAGCGTTCGAACATCAACATACTGTTTTGTATTGGTGGGGATGGAACATTGCGTGGCGCTGCCGCCATGGCGGATGAAATCAAAAGAAGGGGGTTGTCGATCGGAATTGTAGGCATTCCCAAGACGATCGATAATGATTTGCATTTTGTTGGAAGAACGTTCGGTTTTGAAACGGCTGTGTATCAGTCTCACAGCATCATCAGTTGTGCGCACGTTGAAGCCAATGGAACGTTTAATGGTATCGGGCTAGTGAAGCTCATGGGTCGCGACGCTGGGTTTATCGCCGCTTACGCCAGTTTGGCGAATTCGGTTGTCAATTTCTGTCTGGTACCTGAGGTGCCCTTCGAAGTAGATGGTTCCGATGGCTTATTGTCGGCCGTGGAACGGCGTTTTCAGAGTGGTAAGGATCATTGTGTGATCGTGGTTGCAGAAGGGGCTGGTCAGTCGTTTATGGCGGATTTGCCGGAGGAACGTGATGCTTCTGGAAATGTTTTGAAGCACGATATTGGCGAGTATCTGCGCTTGCGCCTTTCGGCGCACTTCGGGAAGGCTCCGTGGTATGGATCGGTCAAATATTTTGATCCAAGTTATGCTATTCGCAGTGTTCCGGCACTAGGAACAGATGCGATTTTGTGTAATATGCTGGCAAAGCATGCTGTACATGCTGCTATGGCGGGAAAGACCAACTGTGTGGTAGGCATTCCGCACGGGGAATATGCCTTAATCCCGATTCGGTTGGCTACCAAAGAGCGGCGCCAGTTGAACTTGCGCAGCGACCTGTGGCGTGCGGTTCTCGATGCTACTAGGCAAAATGACTATTTTGCTACTGTCCGTAAAAGAACCGGGAAATAGAGAGATTTTCCGTCTTTGATACCGCCGAGGTAGTTCACATTGTTCGCTTGATTTCACAATCATACCTAGATACACTTAGACCAGTATAAGGTTTGCCGCCATTTCAGGCATAGTGGAATGGATGATTTGTTTAATTGGCAGTTTTTCTTTTCATCGTGAACAATCCGTAGGTTTCTCATGAGTGAGCGTAAACGAAAACGTATTATTCGGCGTAAAGCACGCCCTCGTGTGCTGGTGGCACTGCGACGTCCGGTCATGTTCATTGACACGATTGTGGATGTGGCACGTTCCTGGGATTGGGACCTGTTGGATTATCAGCTTGCCTGTAACGCGTTGCCGGAAGATCTCCCTCTTAATGGCGCGATCGTTGATTTGTTGCCGGATGATCCGCTTGTTGTCCGTTTGCGGGAACGTAAGTGTCCGATTGTGCGACTTGGCCTTAGATCTCACCCGCTTGATCATTTATTGCCCGCCGTGTTGCCTGATTTACATGCTTCCGGACAATTAGCCGCCACGCATTTTTTGGAGCGTGGTTTTGAACATGCAGCTTTTGTGGGGTGGTTTCCGAATTGTGAAAGTAGTGTTTACCACCATTTGTTTGTTTCGTTCAAAAAGGCGTTCGAACATGGCGGGGGGTATGTGCATGGATATAGCATGGTTGATTATCACCAGCCCCATGAAACCCCTGAGGAACGGTTTGTCCGGTTACAGCAGGAGTTGGGAGCTTGGTTGGTTCAGTTGCCGAAGCCGATTGGTATCATGGCGAATAGCGATTTGATTCTTGCGAAACTGTGCGTGATCTTCCGTTCTTTAGGGGGATATGTGCCTGAAGAAGTTGCGCTGCTTGGATATGGGAATACGACCTGGTGTCATAGAGCTCCAGTTTCTTTGTCATCGATTTCGCCTGGCTATCAGGAGCGGGCCCGACGTGGAATGGATTTGCTGCGGTCCTTGATGGATGGGGAGGATTCTCCCGCAGCACCCATATTTGTACCGCCAGCAGGTTTGGTCAAACGTCGTAGCACGGATATTCTGGCGATGTCTGACATTCTGGTCGCGCAAGCGCTTGTCTTTATCTGGGAGCATATTCAGGAAAATCTTACTGTTGCGGACGTGGCGCATGCGGTTGGGCTTTCAGAGCGGCAGATCGGGCGGCGATTTCAGCAGGCGATTGGGCGTAGTGTGAATCAGGAAATTGTCCGGAAGCGGATTGAAGAGGTGAAGCGCCTTTTACGTACGACTCGTTCTTCGATTACGGAGATTGCGCGGTTAACGGGATATCGATCGGCCCGGTATTTGCATTATGCTTTTCAGAAGGACGTGGGGATGACCCCAGGAGAGTTTCGCGCCCGCACGTGATAGCTGTCGGCTTTTACGGTTCGGCGATAACTGGGTTTCGTAAGGTTCCGATGCCTTCGATTTCAATTTCAATGATATCGCCGGGAGCAATGGGGCCCACACCGGATGGTGTTCCCGTTGTTATGATATCGCCGGGTCCTAATGTGATTTGCATCGAAATAAAAGCGAGCAAATCTTCTACAGGGAAAATCATGTTGCGGGTGTTGGAAGACTGCACTTCTGCTTGATTCAAGCGTGCGCGGATTTCCAAATTGCCTGGGTCAAGGGATTCTGGCGGAACAATCATCGGGCCAATCGGGCCAAATGTGTCCAGTGATTTTCCCCGGAACCACCCGGATTGGTCGCTGCGTTGTAGATTTCGTTGCGTGACATCATTCATGCAGGTGAAGCCGAGAATATGCTGCATGGCATCTTTACGAGATACGTTCTTGCAGTGGTCTTTGATGATGAAGGCTAGTTCTGCCTCATAGTCAATACGCGGCTCGGCGAACCGGTATGTTTCGAGGAATTTCGGTATGATGATAGGCGCATCGGGGCCGATGAGAACATTTGGTGTTTTAGGAAAAATGACGGGTTCTGCGGGGATCTTCTGGGTGAATCCTTGCACGTGGATTTTGTCGTGTTCGGCAATATGCTCGCGGTAATTCAGTCCTACGCCAATGATGATGCGTGGATCGAGCTTGTAGCTTCCTGTTTGATCTTTGATGGGTAGTGTGATCATTGCGGTTCCTCGCTTTGTCCGTATGCGGATATTGAGAAACAAGCGGATAGGGCGCAAGTTTTTTCTGGGTTGCGCGGGCGTATCGTGGCATGATCCGTCATCGTATTTGCATGCGTCAGGTACATGTTGACAAACAGAAGGAGGTACGTCATGCGGCATTATTTGGCAATGGATTTCGGTGCGTCGAGCGGTCGTGGCATGCTTGGCTGTTATGATGGCAAGACGTTGCAGCTTGAAGAATTGCATCGTTTTGAGAATGGGGCTGTAACGGGAGAAGATGGTCATCTGTACTGGGATGCAGAGAGGCTGTTTGGCGAGATTGTGAAGAGTTTGTCATTGGTCGCCGAGCGGGGGATCCAGTTGGAGAGCGTCGGTGTGGATACGTGGGGCGTGGATTATGGTTTACTGGATAGCGATGGCAAATTGATAGGTGCTCCATTCAACTATCGGGATTCGCGCACAGAGGGTCAGATGGAAGCGTTGTTTTCGGAAGTGCCATCTGATGAAGTGTTTGCGGAGACGGGTATTCAGTTCATGCAACTGAATACGTTGTTCCAGTTGTATGCCGAGCGCGATGGAGACCGGTTGCAAAAGGCGGATAGACTGTTGTTCATGCCAGATTTGTTTAATTACCTGTTGACGGGGGTGGCCCGCTGCGAGCGCAGTATTGCCAGTACGAGTCAGTGTTATAACCCTCGAAAGCATGACTGGGCGGAGAGTTTGTTGCAGCGTGTCGGGTTAGATTCTGTGCCTTGGGCGCCGCTGGTGGATGCCGGTACCGTTCTGGGACCTGTGAAAGCAGAAATTGCTTCCAAGACAGGTATTGGGCCCATCCCCGTAGTGGCTGTTACGGGTCATGATACCGCTAGCGCAGTTGTGGCTGTTCCGGCAAGGAATCAGGACTTTTGTTATTTGAGTAGTGGTACATGGTCTCTTATGGGGGCCGAGTTGGATGATCCCCTCATTGATGCGCGTTCCCACGAACTGAATTTTACGAATGAGATTGGCTATGGCCGTACGGTTCGTTTTTTGAAGAATATTACGGGGATGTGGCTGCAGCAGGAATGTCGCCGTTATTGGCAGGAAGTTGGTCAGGATTACTCCTGGAAGGAACTGGAACGTATGGCCGACGGCGCAGAGCCATTTCGTTCGGTGATCAATTCGGATGATCCCTTGTTTGCGTCGCCCGGAAATATGCCCGAAAAGATTGCGGATTGGTGTCGTGCCAATGGGCAACCCGTGCCGGAGGAGCCGGGGGCTTATGTTCGCGCTATTTTTGAGGGATTGGCCTTGCGATATCGCTGGGTTGTCGAGCGTCTGGAAGAGTTGCGAGGTCGTCCTTTCGAGGCATTACATGTCGTTGGGGGTGGTTCTGCTAATGCGCTGTTGAACCGTTTTACGGCTTCTGCTACAGGGAAGATGGTCTTGGCGGGACCCACGGAAGCCACGGCGTTAGGAAACATTGCCGTGCAGATGCTGGGACTTGGTCATGTGCAGCGTCTGGAAGATGCGCGAAAATTGGTGGCAGCTTCGTTTCCGACGGTGCAGTATGAGCCCGCGAATACGCAAGATTGGTCGGCGGCTGCAGAACGGTTTAAGGGGTTGTTTGGGTGAGGGTTAGGTGAAACGTGGGACGTAAGAGGTGAGACGTAAGAGTGGGTGGCGAAGATGATGCGGAGTAAACTATTTGAACGTTGAACATTGAACTTCGAACGTCGAACTTCGAACGTCGAACGTTGAATGCGGGGTGGCGAAACCACAACATCTTGCATGTAAAACATGAAGTTACAGTCTAGGGAAAAGGGAATATGGCGGCAGCGAAGCATAAGTATGATGAGAGCAAGGTAAAAACGTTATCTTCCTTGGAGCATATACGTCTTCGTACGGGCATGTATATTGGTCGTACGGGGAATGGGGAGCAATATGAGGATGGTATCTACATTCTTTTGAAAGAGGTGGTTGATAACGGTATTGATGAATTCATCATGGGGCACGGCAAACGGATTGCCATCAAACTGGAAGATGATGTCGTGTGTGTCCGCGACTTTGGACGTGGGATCCCGCTGGGGAAAGTGGTTGAGTGCGTTTCGGAGATAAACACCGGTGCAAAATACAATGATGATGTGTTTCAGTTTAGCGTGGGGCTAAATGGGGTCGGGACGAAAGCGGTGAATGCACTATCGGAAACCTTTCTGGTGCGTAGTCATCGCGAAGGTCAATATGTCGAGGCTCGTTTTGCGCGGGGTGTGCTGGTTGACAAAAAGAAAGGCCGGTCAAAGGATCGCGATGGCACGCATGTCGAGTTCAAGCCGGATCCTGAAATTTTTGGAAAGTACGCATTTTTGTTGGAGCATATCGAACGTCGTTTGCGGTTCTATGCCTATTTGAATGCAGGTTTGCGGATTGATTTTAATGGTCAGACCTTTGTCTCTGAAGGTGGACTATTGGATCTGATTACGGAAGAGGGGATGTACGAAAAATTGTATCCACCCTTCCATTTTAGGGACAAGACGCTTGATTTTGCTTTCACCCACACGAATCGCTTTAGTGAGGAATACTACTCATTTGTCAATGGTCAGTATACCAATGATGGTGGTACGCATTTGAGTGCTTTCCGCGAAGGGTTGCTTAAGGGCATCAACGAGTATAGCCGTGGCAAATATGATGGTGATGATGTCCGTGAGGGGATTCTTGGTGCGGTCTCGATCCGGATCAAGGATCCGATTTTTGAATCACAAACCAAGAACAAGCTCGGGAATACGGAAATTCGCGGTTCGCTGGTGTCCAAGGTGCGTGATTGCGTAGTGGATCTGCTGCATCGAGACAAATCGGCGGCGGATAAACTGCTTAGCAAGATCGAGGATACGCAGAAATTGCGCAAGGAATTGCAGGCGGTAAAGAAGGTTGCCCGGGAGCGGGCCAAGGCGGTGTCCATCCGGGTGCCACAGCTCAAAGATTGCAAAGTGCATTATGAACGGGCCAAGGACAAAGGGCGCGAGTCGATGATTTTTATTACGGAAGGCCAGTCAGCGGCTGGCTCTTTAGTGAGTTGTCGGGATGTGAACACACAAGCCATATTCACGCTTAAGGGCAAGCCACTGAACGTGTGTGATTTGAAGCGTGATGCGCTATACAAGAATGTAGAGATCTATAATTTGATGCGCAGCTTGGATGTGGAGGAAAATACCGACAACTTGCGTTATGGACATGTGGTACTGGCTACAGATGCTGATGTCGATGGTTTGCATATCCGTAATTTGATGATCACGTTTTTTCTGCGCTTTTTTTCGACTTTGGTGGAACGCGGTCATTTACAAATTCTCGAGACCCCTTTGTTCCGTGTGCGCACGCGCAAGGAGACGATTTATTGCTATTCAGAGAAAGAACGTGATGTTGCTGCAACAAAATTGGGGAGCAAGGCAGAAATCACGCGTTTCAAAGGGCTTGGGGAAATCTCTCCCGGCGAGTTTAAACAATTCATAGGTCCGGATATTCGTTTGCGAACGGTAAGTGTGGCGGGTGAGCATGCCATCGACGAATTGTTGCAGTTCTATATGGGTAAGAACACGCCGGATCGTCGGGCTTACATTATGGAGCATTTGGTGGTGTCGGTATGAAGAAGAGCAAAATTCCACAACCCGAATTCAGTTTTGATGCCTGG
>SKVN01000035.1 GCA_007129405.1 Kiritimatiellia bacterium | reverse complement strand
GGGGCAGCGTTTGCGCCCTGAGGCGTTGGCCGTTCGGTTTCGTGGTGAATCTATTATTGCTCATGTGGCGAAAACCATCAGTGCATCCGTCGGTTGGTATCAGTCCTTGCGCTGGGAGAATGCGTCTGAAGAAGCTATCGGGGAAAGCTTACGTCAGGAAGTTCTGACGCGCCTGCACTTTTTACAGGAGACGGGGCTGGGATATTTGACATTGGATCGTTCGGCACCAACGCTAAGTGGCGGAGAGTCGCAGCGGATTCGCCTCGCGGCGCAGCTGGGGTCGAATTTATGCGGCGTATGTTATGTGCTGGATGAGCCCACCATTGGGTTACATCCCCGAGATAACCAAATGTTATTGGCATGTTTGCGTAAGTTGCAGCATAAGGGCAACACGGTGGTGGTTGTTGAACATGATGAGGACACCATCTTGCAGGCTGATCATATTATTGATTTGGGGCCTGGAGCGGGCCGTGCCGGTGGTGAGGTGATCGCAACCGGATCACCCCCTGAAATTTTACGCAATCCGGATTCGGTCACCGGTCGTATTCTGGAGAACCGGATGCAGCATCCGCTTGCTGGTGATCGCCGTTCCTGCAAGGTACAGGGACGGGCACATGTTTTGCGGGTGAAGGATGCGCGCTTGCATAACCTGCGCCGCGTCAATGCTGTGATCCCACTGGAGCGGTTTGTCTGTGTGAGTGGTGTGAGTGGTAGCGGAAAAAGTACATTGGTGCATGATGTCTTGTTGTCTTCGCTGCAACGAAAGGGAAAGCAAGTCGTAGGGTGCCGTGAAATTATGGGGCGTGACCGTGTGCATCGAGTGCTCGAAGTTGATCAGACGCCGATTGGCAGAACTCCTCGATCCTGTCCTGCTACCTATGTGGGATGCTGGGATGCTATTCGACGCTTGTTGGCGGGGTTGCCGGAAGCACGCATGCGCGGCTGGGATGCCAGTTATTTTTCATTCAATACGGGAGAGGGGCGATGTCCTGTGTGTAGTGGAAACGGATATTTGAAAGTAGAGATGAGCTTTCTGCCTGATGTACAGGTGCGCTGCGAGACTTGCAATGGGCGACGTTTTACGACAGAAACCGATCAGGTCCGCTTTCATGGCTTTAGTGCGGCCGATTTGCTGCAGCTTTCGGTGGATGAGGCGATCCCCGTATTTTCTGCGCATGCTTCGATTGTGCGGGCCTTGGACCTGATGCGTGATGTGGGGCTAGGCTATTTAACGTTGGGACAACATAGTCCCACCTTAAGTGGAGGGGAAGCACAACGGATGAAATTGGTAAGCGAGTTATCACGCAGAGCGGATAGTGCTGGCACGTTATTCGTGCTGGATGAACCTACGATTGGATTGCATGCCGCGGATGTTGTGCACTTGATTCGGGTGTTACATCGTTTGGTGGACAATGGGGGCACAGTGGTCGTGATTGAACATCATCCGGCGATTATTGCGGAAGCAGATTGGGTGATTGATTTGGGGCCCGAAGGGGGTGAGGACGGGGGGCGTATTGTCTTTCAGGGTACCCCGGAAAAATTGGTTCAGCAGGTGAGTTCCCATACGGGTCGTTATGTGAAGCCTTTGTTACGCTAAATCGAGGTATGTCGAGGGAGAACCCCGTTTTCCTGGATGTAATCGAGTACGGGCTCGGGAAGCGGTCCGGTTCCAGACCAAGGGATTACGTAGCGTCCGCCCCATTCTTCATCCACATGAAACTCCACGGAATGACTCGGAAGCAGCATGAAGGGTGGTAGTTCGCCATTATGGTATTTCATCCATAACTCTACTTCGTGGGGATAATCCCCTTCTCCCGAATATTGGACATAGCGACCTGCCGAAACAAAAAAGAGTCGTTCTCCTTTGTGTTCATCATCAAAGGAAAAGCCTTCTTCTTCGATATCTTCCGGTATGGTTTTTTTTTCTTTTGGTTTTCGTTTTTTTGCCGTCATGTTGTGTGCCATTGTTTTCTGCTGGTTTCTGCCCTATAAACACGCTGTCGATCATAATGCGTTTTGTTGAAAAAATCCAACTCGAAAAAAAATTACTTATCGCTTTTTACCTACCTCGGTGGTGGTGATTTTTTCGTTGGCTCTTGAAATGGTTTTGCACGTGCCTTTTGGGAAACATGACATGTGTATTTGGTTATCAGAAAAGGTTGAAACCCTTGGTCGGGCATGCGAAGCTGTTGTTCGCGCGGTTTACAAATTATTGTAAATATGTAATTTGCGTTATGGTGTGTGTGTTAACAAAGAGGTTGCTATGAAAGTTTATATAAATGGAGTTTTGGTTCCCAAGGATAAAGCTGTCATTTCCGTGTTTGATCATGGGGTTTTATATGGGGACGGTGTATTTGAGGGTATCCGATGTTATAATGGTCGCGTTTTTGCTTTGGAGGAACATGTAGAGCGGCTGTACGATTCGGCCAAGGCAATTGACATGGAAATACCGATGTCGCGTTCCGAGATGATAAAAGCGGTTGCCATGACCTGCCGGGAGAATG
>SKVN01000166.1 GCA_007129405.1 Kiritimatiellia bacterium | reverse complement strand
CGTCGGGGTAATAGAACATCGGGATCGGGGCCAGGCGCATGAGGGAGCCATTACCGGAACGATGCGGGTCCGTGGAGCCGGAGAATGGTTCGCCGGTCTGCTCGAATTGGTGCAGGGCGTAGGACGTGGCATTGCCAATGTCGAAACAGAACCCTGTGCTGCTCATGTGCCCATGCCGATACCAGCGGATGTAACGCTCCATCTGATCGCGGGCATCAAAGCCCTGCTTTGCGATCAGGCTTTCGGCCAGGCAAAGTGCCATGCTCGTGTCGTCGGTCCATTGGCCGGGCTTCAGGTTGAACGGGCCTCCGCCAACCATATCAGTGACAGGTGTAAAGAGTCCGCGCTGCTTGAATTCGACGGTCGTGCCTATGGCATCGCCAACGGCCAGCCCCAGCAGGCATCCCCGCATACGGTCTTGTGTGGTCATGTTCATGAAATACTTCTAAATGTCCCCATTTCATAACTAGAGCTGGCGGTGCTTTCCTTTGATCAATCCGCTGGAATGTCCCCATTATGTCTATTAAAAGACAATAAAAGAGGTGTCGTATCATGTTGTTGTTTAGTTATTTGCAAAATGATTGTGTCATTATGCTTCGTAAATAAGACACAACATGTCCCCATTATGTCCCTATTACTCTTTGCCTCGCTCACGGTCTTTATGTCCCCATTATGTCCTTTTTGCTCCTTAGCACATAGTGGACACCGGGACCGCGAATGCCTACTTGGCGGAGAGCACGTTCCTTGAGGCCGGTCAAATCCCTAGTGGCCGTCTTTTTGGTGCATGCAGTCAACTTCTGATATTCCGGATTAGATATCTTTCCTATGGTCTTAACGAACGTCACCGCTTTTTTCTGCCGCTCGTTGAGGCCGATTTTGTCCATGACGGCGTCGGTGAGCCAGTCGCGCCAGATCGTGGTGACAAAGTGGGCACCGTTCTGTTCGAAGGTTGGTTCAGGAAGTCCGGCAGCTTGGCAATCGGAGATCATGTCGGTGGTTCCTGTGCCAGCTTTTTCGACGAACTTTACGCGGTAGAGCGGCTCGGCCAGCAGAGGATTGCGGGGCATCGGCGGGTGCGGCGAGCGGAGCTTCTCCGGCGTTAGCCCGTGGGGGAGTTCGCCGGGATTCCAAACTTCGATTCGGTCGGCATAGACAATCACTTGCACAAAGCCATTGCTACGGTAATCGCGATGGGCGACGGCATTGACTACGGCTTCGGTGATGACCGAGCGGGGCACCTCGAAGTCAGCGGGGGCTTGTGTGCTCTTTGCCCGTGTCCCGACGGGGCTATCGATTTTACCGAGGACAAATTCAACGGCTTGATCGATGACTGCGAAAATGCGCCCCTCGTAGGGTTGTTGTGATGCAATGGGCTTGCGTTTCTCGGTGCCGAAGAAATGCAGGCAGTGGACCTGAATATTATTGAAAAAACGGCGTGGGTCCTTGCCGAAGAGCAGGATGGCCGCATTGGTCGGTTTGTCGTTGCGAATGAGCTTGAAGTTTTGCAGTACGGCCTTGGGGGCGCGGGAGCCTTTTAGTGTCAACCGGCCTTTGGATTCGGCGGTTTCGATAAAGTCTTCTATGGCAGCATTGTCAATATCCTTGAGTGTGGCTCCGGGGCAGGGGCTGTCATCGAAGGGCAGTGTCTGCAACATGCCGTTGCGTTCAAGGTAATCGACTAGACTGGCATAAACTTCCCGCAGTAAGGCGGGGGTATCTGCAAAACGGCGACGGGTGAGTTGTGTTCCCGCCTTACGGATGAGTTTGGCCATTTCGGCATCGCGTGCTTTGTCGTCCTCGCCTTTTACGAAGATCAGGCGTTCGCGGGATGTATTTGTGGCGTGGTCGAACTCCAGTTCTGTGGGTGATTTGCCGTCCGGGTTTTTCCAGCCGTATTCATTCCCAAACAAGGCAAGATAGATATCGCACTTGCCGACTTTTTCGAGATAGATGTTGTCAGGCTGCCTGTCGCTGGCGGGGGTGTCTTCAAATAAAAATACTTCCGTGAAAAATCGGCTGAGCAGTGGATCTCCGAGGATAAACGCCTTTACGGCTCGCCTTTCCTCAGAGAATTCTTTTTGTACAGAGCTGATAAAGAGTCTGTTTGCCATGACGTCCTGTTCGATTATTTCTGATTTATGGTCAATCTACGGCGGCCCTTGCTTTCAGTCAAGGTGCAGAATTTGAAGGCATTGACTTTGCGAGTGCGTGTCGGATAGATTACTGGTACATCCCCTCCGATGGTTTCGACCTTGGGGCGCAAGGCCGCGCAATTCGTGCGGCCTTTGCATTTTCTGCCGCTGGCGACAATAGCCAATCTTATTGTGACGTATCCCTGCGGTGTTGAAATGGAATGGAGCGGCCAGGGTACAAAGATTTCAGGCATAGAAAAAGAAAACCCCCGGAAAGCTAGATTCGAGTCGCAGCGCGTCTCGAACACACGGTTATGGACCGGCATTCGCTCTCCGCAGGGCTGTCTGTAAACTAGCGGCAAATTGGTGGGTAGGCAAATGGTTT
>SKVN01000049.1 GCA_007129405.1 Kiritimatiellia bacterium | reverse complement strand
CGCCAATCTTCACTCGTGACGACGACGTTGGTGCCGTCGAGAAGACCGTCGCCATCGGTGTCCGGGTTCGTCGGATCCGTCCCGAGAAGAAATTCCTCCATATTCGTCAGGCCATCGCCATCGACATCTTCATCGGGATCTGCGCCGGTGGGGTCTCCGAAGTACTTCTCCTCCCACCAGTTCGGCAGGCCGTCGTCATCGTCGTCGGGCGGGTGCGCGACGGTGATCTTTTCTGAGAGCGCATACATGCGCAGCGAGGTGTTAACGCCGCGGCGTTCATGGTTTCCGCCAGCGATCCAGCCGCTGCCGGTGGTTCCCGCGCGGCCGGTGAGAGCATCTGCGTCCCCATTGCCGAGCGGGTAGAGGCTATGCGCCACCCCGGCACTCGTCGAACCGCTCCAGGTGAGCTCCGCACTAGCACCAGGCACCGCGGTGAGGTTCTGGGTAATCTGGATGGGATTGGCGATCGAACCGCTCCACATGTCGTCGTAACCGGTGGCCACCAAAACGCCATCGAGGCGATAGACTGGAGCCTCGACAACGGCATTGTCGCGGGCATCGACCGCTGTCGTGGAGACGATGGCGTGCCAGGTAAGGGCCTCCAGCGTCGGCTGGATTTCGGTCACTGTCGAGTTTGCAGCGGCATTGCTGACAAACGTGTTCCAATGGGAAATGGGGTGGTTATCCTCGCCATCGCCCGAGTCACGGTTGGTAGTGTTGCTGGTCGCGAAGACTAGGTGGAAGGAATCGCCAGGCTCCACGCCGGGCGGGATCAGCGGGTTATCGTATTCGAAGCTGTATTCTGCCACGGCTGAGGAGAAAGAAACAAGGACCGCCACCGCGACCTTAAAGAGACCGATCGCCCATGATTCCCTACCGGTTCCGAACACAATCCTTCTGTTGAAGTTCGTCATCGCTTCTCCTGACTTTCTGGTTGTTGTAACTTTTGCTCAAAACCTTTTTTCGTGCCTTACTAACAGGGTCCAAACCACAACGCGCGCGCACCCCACAAAGGCTAAATCGAAACCAAATTAGAGAAACAATATCAAAAAAACGCAACCGCACATAGTTGTCATTTGCGACAATTAAAGTGGTTATTTGCGACAGATGCGAGCACGGTGACCAAATCGCCTCATCCATGGCGTAGTATTATTTAATGGTGTTGACCCGTGAAAAGGGAGAGTGCCCCACATTAATGGTGCTGAGCCTTGACCCATCATTCATAACTGGCTTGCCAGGCGACGCTCGGAGCAGATGAATCGACCGGCCACTCTACACGTTCCGCTCATCGCGGAACTACGCCGGGCAGCCTTCGCTCTACGCTACGCTGCGAGCGAAGACTGGCGTGCCATGCGTAGCCTTCAGGCGAAGCATGGCGGAGGGTGAGGGATTGCTGCGCCCCTGCGGGTCTTGGCCCTTCGGGCACTACCTGCGGCAGTCTGTTGCTCGCAAGGCTCGCTGCTCGAACCCCTAGGTTCTCATCCCAGATATAATAAACCAGCCGGAAGGCTGGTGTGCCGTGCGTAGCCTTTAGGCGGAGCATGGCGGAGGGTGAGGGATTCGAACCCCCGGAACACTTGCGTGTTCACATGATTTCGAGTCATGCGCATTCAACCGGACTCTGCCAACCCTCCCGAATTAGCAACTAACGATCTTTTATTTAGACTTATAATGTGAGGTGTGAACTGTAGAGTGCCCCTGTCTGACTGTCAAGCTTCCGGCAGCATCGGAAACTTTGGGCTTTAACTCGCATCCCATTTTGGGGTAACGTAGCTGGCTGATAATTCTTTTAGGTAATGGGATAGAAAGATTATGACAGATAGCGAGCAAAATCGAAATTGGTTATCATACCGCCCGGACATCAAGGTTCTTGACTGTACCGTTCGGGATGGAGGATTGATCAACCACCACTATTTTGAAGATGGGTTTATCAAAGCCGTATACGATTGTAATGTCGCTGCTGGGGTGGATTACATGGAGCTCGGCTACAAAGGCGATAAATCCATTTACATTCCTGCTGATCATGGGCCTTGGAAACATTGTGATGAAGACGCCATCCGGCGCATTGTGGGCGATAATCCATCTGATCTAAAGCTTGCCGTCATGGCAGATGCGGATCGTTGCGATTATCGCAATGACATCGTTTCCAAGAAGGATAGCGTTATCGAGCTCGTGCGTGTAGCTTGCTACATCCATCAAATCCCTCTCGCCTTGGACATGGTAAAAGACGCCGCTGACAAGGGATACGAAGTCATGTTACAACTCATGGCCATCTCTACCGTACAGGAAGGAGAACTGATTGCCGCGCTAGAGGCCGCCGCACAATCGGATGCCGGTGGCGTTTATATTGTCGACAGTTTTGGGGCCCTCTACTCGGAACAAATCCGTGAACTCACGCGGTTGTTCAAGTCGATTCTTGATAACACCGGAAAAGAAGTCGGTATACACGCTCACAACAACCAGCAGCTTGCCTTTGCAAATACCATTGAGGCGATTGTAAGTGGCGCGAATCGTGTAGATGCCACGCTGTCAGGATTGGGCCGCGGCGCCGGAAACTGTCCCATGGAATTATTACTTGGCTTCTTGCACAATCCCAAATACAAATTGCGCCCTGTGCTGGCCTGCACCCAGGAGGTACTATTCCCTCTGTCCCGCACAATGGATTGGGGGTACAGCATTCCGTATGCCTTGACGGGCCAGTTAAATCAGCACCCGCGGATGGCGATTGCCTGCCGCGCTAGTGAAACGCCAGATGATTATGTTGCCTTTTATGACCGACTGATGGATGAATATTCCTAATCCCTTTCGCATCTTTTTTGAGGTTTCCCATGCACCTGAAATCAATTGAATTGACCGGTTTCAAAAGTTTTGCCGAAAAAACGAAACTCTCTTTTGAACCCGGCATGACATCCATTGTTGGTCCAAACGGCTGCGGCAAAAGCAATGTTTCTGACGCCATTCGCTGGGTGCTTGGCGAACAAAGTGCCAAAGCCCTGCGCGGATCCAAGATGGAAGACTGCATCTTTAATGGCACCCAGAATCGTAAACCCTTGGGAATGGCTGAAGTCAACATCACCTTCACGAATTGCGAAAACGTGCTCCAGACAGAGTTTCACGAAGTCACCATTACGCGCCGTGTTTTCCGCTCGGGAGAAGGACAATACTTTATCAACAAAACCCCTTGTCGTTTGCGCGACATTCAACGTCTATTCATGGATACAGGTGTTGGCACTTCATCTTACTCCTTCATGGCACAAGGACGAATTGACCAGATTCTGAGCGCACGACCGGAAGATCGGCGTAGCATCTTTGAAGAAGCTAGTGGTATCACCAAATACAAGGCCGACAAAACCGAGGCTCTGCGAAAATTAGCCCATACCGAGGCAAATCTCCTACGTCTGGCAGATGTGATTCGTGAGGTTAAACGCCAAATTGGCTCCTTGCAACGGCAGGCAGGAAAAGCGCGCCGCTACAAGGATATTAAAGATGATATGCGAGTTCTGGACCTTTACGCTGCGCGTTGCCGCCTACGGGACTTCGACCGCCAGCGGACCGACCTCGAAAACCGGGCAATACGATTAACCGATCAAACAACGACCCTGCACGAAACCATTGACAAAGCCGAGGTGGCGTTACACAGCCGTCGGGAACAAATACTGCAAATCGAGCGGGACATTGCCAGTGCAATGGAGGCGATGGTACAGGCGCGAAGCAAATTAGAGCGCACACAAGACCAAATCCAAATGAACAAGCAGCGGATTGCGGAATATCGTGTGCTCGCCGAACGAGACACGCGTGAGGTAGATGAACTCAATCGTCAACTGCAACAACGTCAACAAACACTTACACAATTGGAAAGCGAGCTTCCGGGATTCGCAGAACAGCGCGAAGCGGCCAAAGCCGAACTGGACCGAACCACAGCACTCTTTGATTCACACCGCCAAGAAATTGATTCGCTTCGCAAACGTGTACAGCAACTTCGCGAAGAAACCGTTTCTCTGGAATCCAAAGCCTCGCGCGTGCACAACGAATTGATGCAAATCGATAACCAGGAACGCACCACCATCATTCAGCGCGAACGTTTAGCAGCCGAGAAACAACAATTTACGGAGATATGCGCCTCCTTCAAAATGCGGATCGAAGAACAGGAAGCGCAAAGAGATGCCCTACAGCAATCTGTGGACGCAGCCTTGGCAAAGACAGGAATGCTGGACACCGAGCGCAAAGAGATGACGGCAAAAATCTCGGAAAGCCAGCAACAACGCGCTACATTACAATCCCAAGTAGCAGGCATGGACGCACGTCTCGAAATGCTCACGGATGTGGAAGAAGTAAAACATGATTTCCCTGGCGGAGCCCAATTACTTCTCGAACCCGAAAACCCTTTAAATACAGAGCTGGATGCCATCATGGGGCCTTTAACCAGTCATTTCAGCGTCCCCGAAACCTACACCCGTGCAGTGGAAGCAGCACTGCGTAGTATGCTTGATGTCATTGTGGTCCGAGACACGGCAACCGCACATGCTTTGCTTGATAAAATCAAAAATGCTGCGAAGGGTGCTGCACGCCTACTACCGCTAGACCTTCCTCCTCATCCTCATTCCCCTCCCCCTCCTTCCGGGAGCCAAACACTATCTTCTTTAATAACACCTGCCGACGAGACCATGGCCTCCTTACTGCAACATCTATTGGGCAACGTCCTTCTCGTTGAACAAATCGATGCAGAGACACAATCGTTAGCAAAAGACTGGAACCTGGTGACCCCAGAAGGTGTTATGCTCCATCGTAGCGGCATATTGGAATTTCACATGAGCGAACCCGGCTCCACGAATCCACTGCGCCGTCGACAAGCCATGGATGCTGCAACACAGGCAAAAACGGACATGCAACATAAATTGCAATCGCGCGACGCCGCGCTTGAACAATTGCGAGAAAAGCAGCAAACACTGGAACAATCTTTGCTAGATGCTCGACAGCAACTTGATACTGCACGCCGCGAATTTGCACAAATGGAAGGCGAAATGCAAGTGGTTCGCCGTGAGGCCAAAACCGCAGAACAGCGCCTTGAAACCGTATCCTGGGAGTTGGAAGAATTATTAAAATCGGGATCTCGGTGGGAGGAAGACAAAACACGCCTAACCCAATCACAACAAGAGATTCGACAAGCCCGGGAAACCGTGGCTGGCGAAATGCAATCGGCAAATCAGCAACTACAACGCCTTGAAAGCAATTACGGAGAGCTTCAAGTTCAGCTTACCGAACGGCGCGTTGCCTTTTCGACGGCAGAACAACGCACATTGCAGTCACAGACACAGCACGAAAATGTTGCCCAGCGAATTCAAGAAATTCAAAATACGTTAGCTGGACGACAAGAAGGCATACAGAGCTATCATTCCAGCCAGCAAGATCTTGAACGTGCCGTCGCCGAGGCGCAGTCCCATATCGCCGAAATGGAAGAAAAAGTCAAATCACATGAGGAGGCCGCCAGCATTGCCAAAACATCGCGTGGCGAACATGCTGCACATTTGACCGAGGCAGAGCAAAAGCTCGCGCGTGAGCGAATCGAATTGGAAAAACTGCAGAACGAAAAAGGCACAATCGATGTAGAAGCCGCTGAAGTACGGATGCGCCGACAAAACCTGTGCGACCGCATTTACACCGATTACCGTTTAGCGTTGGAAGACATTCTTACCGCGCCCGAACCCGAATGGGATGACGGACAAGACCCCATGGACTTGGAAAGCATCGAAACCCATGTTGCCGAGTTACGCACGAAATTAGACGCTATGGGACCAGTCAATCTTGTTGCCATCGAAGAATACCAGGAGCACGAAGAACGCTATAACTTCCTCTCCCAACAAGAAGCAGATCTGCTCAGTGCTAAGCAACAGCTTAGCGAGATGATCGAAAAAATCAACGAAACCACATCAGCCATGTTTCAGTCCACATTTGAACAGGCTAATGCAAACTTCGAGCAAATGTTCACCAAGCTCTTCAATGGTGGCTCCGCCCGGTTGGTGCTCGTTAACGAAGAAGATGTGCTGGAATGTGGCATCGAGATCATTGCACGGCCTCCGGGGAAACGTCTACAAAACATATCCTTGCTCTCTGGTGGCGAAAGGACCCTAACCGCCGTCGCTTTGCTCTTTGCTATTTACCAAATCAAGCCCAGCCCCTTCTGCTTGCTGGACGAGCTCGACGCCCCTCTCGACGACACCAATATTGGTCGTTTTACCGATGTATTAAAACAATTCCTCCATCAATCCCAGTTCGTAGTCATAACGCACAATCGGAGAACCATTGCGGTGAGTGACGTAATTTACGGCGTAACCATGCCCGAACAGGGCATATCTAAAATCATGTCCATGAAATTCCGTAGCGAAAAGGGCGGGCTGGTATCCGAGGATGACGAGACCCCACTACTGGTTGAGTAAAAAGCCATGTCAAGTGTTGTCCCTGACCATATCCTAGTTAGAACCGCGATCGCAGCAGCACGCTGCGGCGGACACCATGCCATGCGAAATCTGGACCGACGCAAAGCGTATGTTCAGACATTTGCGCATGACATCAAGCTTGAACTGGACATCGAATGCCAGAAACATATAGAAAAAGTCATTTTTGATCAATTCCCGACGCATGTTTGCCTAGGCGAGGAAGATGAGGCATTGACGACCAAAGCAGATTGTGCGAAAGCCAACTATCAATGGATCATTGACCCCATTGATGGCACCGTCAACTTCTCCAACGGGCTACCAACGTGGTGCAGTTCCGTAGCCGTGCGTGAAATATCTAGTGGATGCGTGCGGGCGGCTGCAGTTTATGCACCCATGCTGGATGACATGTATTCCGCCACAAGCGAGGGCCACGCATACAAGAATGACGCGATCATCCACGTTTCCCAGTGCCCAAAACTTGCAGAGGGGATCGTGATGACCGGGATGGACAAGAACCTGGAACCGGGCATACCGCCCCTGACATATTTCCGCCACATTGCGGCAGCCTGCCGCAAAGCTCGCATCAATGGATCTGCCGCTCTCGATCTGTGCTGGGTTGCCGAAGGGGCTGCTGATGGTTACTTCGAAGGATCCATCTACCTTTGGGATATTGCTGCGGCCGGATTGATCACCGAACGGGCAGGCGGCAAAACCGAGGCTCTCAAAAAACGCAACGAGCCACATCAGCTCTCGTTCATCGCTTCCAACGGACTCGTACACGATGAACTGCGCAACTTGCTCCTACGTGTCGACGCCGAACAGGACTAACCTTACAAATCACTGGTGGAAAGATCCGCATCTTCTCCCGTTCCTCCAGGCTGGCCATTTCGCCCGTAGGAAATCACCTCAAAGGGCTCTCCCTGTGTCCCCGGCACCAGATACACGTAGGGATTCCCCCAAGGGTCCAATGGCACTTCCGCGCGTTCCAGATAACCGCCTTCGGGGAAGCGGCGCGGACGAGGCTCTATTTCTGATGGTCGAACGAGTGCTGGCAATCCCTGCCGCATGGTCGGGTATTGCCCTTGATCCATCCTGTACATTTGCAAGGCTGTGCGAAAGATCTCAAGCTGTGCACGAGCAGCCGCCACACGCGCTTCATGCGGACGACCAGCTAACTGCACCCCAACAACCCCCCCCAGAATGGTGATAATTAAAACCACAATCAACAGCTCCAGCAACGTAAATCCCATCTTGGCATTTTTCTGTTTCGCAATCATTGTATGCTTCCATTTCTGCATTAAAATAATTCCCCTTGCGCCGACGCCGCCTCCACAGGAACGCCCCCGAATTTTTTATACAAAGCATCTAACTTGGCTTGATAATATGCCACATTCTCATCCCGTTGTGAAGGATTCCAATCAGAAACCAATTTAGCATTTTCATGCACAGAAACATTTTTGCGCGTACCCGTCACATAATACGAAACTTGATCGCCAGCTCGATACGATTTTTCTGCCTGTAGTGCCAACTCGTATGGCGCACGTTTTGACGCCCCTTCCTGGTCCCGCTTACGCACATAAACGCTTAAGGAATCCGACAACGTCTCTGATTTGGCAAAATCGGAAATCGAAAACTTCCGGTCCTGAATGGCCTGATCGTATTCCTGCTTGAGCTTCGGAATCTCTTTTTCTTCCCCCTCCAGCTTCAACGTAATCAAACGACGCAAAAAATCGCGCTGGAATCGCTCCAACCCTCTCGATTTGAGTGCCGCCCCCTTGATAATCACTTCACCATCGTCACGCAGCAACGCATAGTTTTTCATCTTGTAACTGTACATGGCCACGAATGCATCATCGAATTCCACGGTAATGCCTTCCGGCAGCGTGTTGCAAAAGGTGTTTCGAAAATCATCCAAGGCGTCACCTTCAGTAGCACCCGGCGGCGGTATATAGTAGATACCATCGGTATCAATTTCAACGGCTTTCGCCCCCAGTTCCTCCAATTTCACCACCATATCCGTCAAAAGATTCCGTCCCTCGGACGTAATCCGATCCGCTATCGCAAAATCATTAAAACGGCCCTGTGCAAAACCCAAGTAACCATAAAAAGAGTTAATAAAGATCTTAAAGGTAGATTGCATGGCATCGAGCTCTTGACGCAAGGGTCCCTTTGCCGATTGCATTTTCTGTTTCGCATCAAGCCGGAATGTTCTCAAGGTTTCCAACAATGCCAGAAAAACGCCAGCATCATCGCTGGCAGGCCCAAGTCCTAGAGACAGCATCAAAGAAGGATAAAGCGAACGGACATCGCAATGGTGTACGGGACGCACCACACCTTCAACAAACAAATCGGTGTATCCACCGGCAATAGGACGTCCGCCATCAGGCTTAGGCAACGCAAAACCCTTCTCGTAATAGGCCCGTAGCAATAATTGATCAATCTTTACGGCATTACCCCGAACCGCCGTATCCTGGTAGCGCAAGGGCAACATCTGCGCTTGTATGAATGCACTGCGCGATAAAATATCGCTAATAGCTCGCGTTTCCTTGACATCGTCCAAAACATACGCACAAAGTTTTTCGGGCGTTTTTTCGTACACCTCGGTGATATCGCCACCCTCGATGTAGGTTCGATTTTCCGCAGCAACATGAAAATGCATGGCAACAGCTTTAAGACCCAAGCTGTCCAACGCCCGATGACTTTGATCATATGCCTGTGCCAAAAAGAATGTATCAATAACATGGCGACCATAAATATCAAACCGGGTGTAGCTAGAAACACGATCCCCAATGCTAATCTGACTCGAACGCTGCCGTGGCTCGGAACCATCCCGCCCCAGTTTCAATGCAATCTTGTGCCGTGCCGCTCTGGCGGCAATATAAGGCAAATCAAAATTACAAAGGTTATGCCCTTCCAGCACATCCGGATCGCGCCCCTGCACAAGCGTAACAAACCGTTCCAAAATACTGGCCTCATCCTGTCCTTCGCCCCCAATAACTTCCGTCCAGCCCGATTGATCAGCCACACCGATTGCAACGATTCGATCCCCTTCTCTTTCGGCATTACAAAAATCGAACCCAGGCGTAGTAACACACTCAATATCAAATTGCATGCGGTACAAATCCTTAAAATCCATTCCCTTAAAGTGTGTCACACCACTTTGCAACATATATTGGCGAACAGGCTCTGATATGGCCAAATAGGGCGCCGAAGGCGAGCCCGGCGTTTCGCCCGTCTCGGATTGCAACCATTTGCGAGCATCGACAAAGCGCTTCCAGTCAGAAAACCGCATCCGGGCATTCAAGACTCCTTTGCCCGCAAGTTTGTCTGTTTGGTGTTGCACCGGACATGCCTCTGCAAGCGTATCTGTTGTTATGATAAAAGGTATAAAATGCTCATCGCGCGTAGTAACCGTCGCGCCATTACGCAAAAACAACCGAACGGTTGGCTTGTGCATTTCATCCGCCCATTCGATGGCCACGACACCTGCTAATACGCCATTGCCAAACAAGTACGCGTCTTGAAATTCGTTTTCATCGCGCATAAAACCACACCTTTACCTTCCTCGATCACGCAACTCCATTTCCGGAAAAGCCTTTAACCACAGTGCCACATCTACCCGATAGTCGCTATCTTCCCTCGTTCCGTCCGTACGACGAAACCCTGGGAAAACACTTCCTCCCAAGCGAATGGACATACAATCAAAATTACGCTGCAAATAGCCGCCTTGCTCTTCCAACCGGCTGAATTCGAATTCATACCGACTATGCAAATTTATCGTCCAGTTCCGATTCGGGGAAAACATTGTATCCACACTTATCAGGCTGCTGCGTTCCCGACGATACCGATGTTCGAATCTAAAATGCCACAGATCATCGTCATGCAGTCTCAATCGGGATCGAAATTCTGATATTTCGCCTTCGACAAGATCGTAAAGGCCGTCGAAATCAACGCGAGCCCAAGGTGCAGGACGGAAACGGGATTCCATTTCTATCGACTCGAACACATCCTGATCTCGGTCCGGATCCAGATTCGCTGTAGTAAAAATATTTACATCGGCCGCTTCCACAGATCGGTCATTCCTCTTGGTTTGTAATATATTACGAACGCCCAACAAAACAGTATGTCGATCACGGATGGCATCAACAGAATCATATTGATATAAATCTTCCGGTAATACGTTCGGCTCAAAACGCAAGGTGTAATTGGCATATGGCTCAACGACATGACGCCAAGGCTGCCCTCCTGGTGAATCCTGCAATCTCTTGAAAGCTTTGAAAGACACTTCTGAACCAAATTCAAATATATGACGCAATTGCATATCCCCGTCGCGCACCTGCGTAACCGTATTGGTCTCCGATAACGTTTGTACAGCGAGCGTAACATCATTTGTGACAGTTTGTGTGATAACGGTGTCAAAGGTTTCAGTCTTCCGACTATTCGAAAAATATGTTGCGCGGTAACGCGCCCGCGGCACCACATTCAGCCAACCGTCTATGCGTCGCGGCTGATAAATGCTATGCAAAGAGTCAATGCGAAACGTTGCATGCGATTCGCGCTCATCCTCGCTTGCAAACACACGCTGCAAAAAAACAGAAGAACTCTCACTTTCATAATAGATAGATGTATCGCCCAGTTGGACACGATACCAATCCAGCGATATCTCCGGCAATCGGTTGATGTTGTCATAAAAATCATTTAGACGATAATTTGCCAGCGCCGTAATGGTGTATAAATCCCGCTGATGGGAAAGACTCGCGAAATTTTCTGGTTGGCGAAGCCGACGATATTGCCGATCGAAGAAATGCCTGCGGAATCTAACATCGCTTATATATTCATTGCGAATCAACAAACGCGTGTTGGCATCAAAGCTCTGATCATGGCGGAGAAAAATACGATAGCGGTCGCGATCCGCATCCAGAGATGGCTCCGGAGGGTTATGTCCGAGTGGCTTTCGATCATGGATATAGTAAAGGTTTAATTGCCCCTTCCCCCCCTCAAATTGCCAATCAACATCCTCTCCCAACCCAACCCCTCGTTCACTATAGTAATCCACATGATGCTCTAAACGAAGATTCGGCGTGATTCTATGGAAATAGGATGACAGCAAATACCCCCCCCAGCGACTGCGATAACCAGGGTAAAAATTCCAACCATATTCATCGTGTAGGCGACGACGCCAATGGGGCACGTAAAACACCGGCACACGCCCTAAATACCATCTAGCATGATAGGCGCGTAGATGATCCCCGGGATAAACCGTCAATCGACGTGCCCGTACATGATAGTGAGCATGATGATGATCGAGCTCACAGGTTGTGATACTGGCACGCGCTAATTCAATCGTATTATCACCCGAGCGCCTGACCGTTTCTGCTATAATACGAAACGGGTCGCTATCCATGCTGGGCGTATCCAAACTCGATACGCGCGTGCGGGTATTGAAGTGTAGCCTCTCGCCGCGCAGAATTTCCCCATCCCGCTCCAGCTCCACATTTCCAAGCGCATATAAATCACCCGTGTTCACGTTCACCAATACGCGATCGCCACGCAACCGATCACGACCACTGACAATCACCACATTCCCATCAGCAACAATACGACCTTGCTCCCGGTCATATTGCATGGAGTCTGCATTGACTTCAATGCCCCCTGCCTCATCGGATGAAACAACGGGATCTTGCTGCAAATCCGCAAAGAGCGACGATTGCGCGAAGGTACGTGCCCCCAATAAGCTTATCAAACAGACTACCGACAGACTCCCGATGCCAATTTTCACAACGCACCCCCTGCTGCATCTTTACACGTAAGGCGCTGCATGCTGCACCACGTCAAACCGCCACGCATTACGCATCCTTTCGAGCGTACAACACTTCATTATTCTCTGCATTCAAAATAGCAAAAAACTCCACATGCCGCGCAGGATCAGAACGAAAGATCAAACGCCCGTTAAATTTCGTTTCCATATCAACAAGAAAGTCTTCGTCTTCGCGGCGTAGACGATCAAGTACCGTTGGGTGGAGCACAATCTGCAAGTTTGGAATCTCATTACGTCCGCGGTAGCGGCGCATGACAGATGCCAATTGTCGCTGAACCTCAACCGACACACCCAATGGAGAGCGAACACTACCACGCCCGTGGCAGTACGGACAATCGATCACCATGGAGGAAAGCAAACTCTCTTCAACGCGCTGACGCGTCATTTCCATCAAACCAAGTTCGGAAATCGGCAGCACATTGGTACGCGCCCGATCACTCTTGAGAGCTGTCTTCATGGCGCGATATACACTATTCTGATGTTTACGCGACTTCATATCTATCAAGTCGATCACAACCAAACCACCAATGTTTCGTAGGCGCAACTGCCGCGCAACCTCATCTACAGCTTCAAGATTCACGGCCAGAATCGCTTCTTCCTGGGTACCTTTACTTTTGTGACGCCCTGTATTCACGTCGATCGCAATCATGGCCTCGGTTTCGTCAATGACCAGGCATCCCCCTGAAGCCAGCGGAACCTGCCGTCGAAATGCCTGCTCAATCTGCCGCTCCACATCATAATGCTCCAGCACAGGACGGTCGCCTTCATACAATTGCAAACGCGACCGGGCACGACGGGAAATCTCGCTCAAACTGGAGCGCAATTGTTCATATTTATCACGATTGTCAATAATGACGCGATCAATCTCCTCGGTCATACTATCGCGCACAATCCGGTCAACCAACTGCGGCTCCTCATATAGCATACATGGCGCCGCTTGATTTGCCATCGCCTCACGCAATGCGTTCCACGCTACCGTCAAAGTCCGCAAATCGCGCACAAAACTTCGTTTGCTAGCATCCACAGCCACGGTACGAATGATCAACCCACAGCCCTCCGGAACGGGCAAACGGGCCAGAATTTTTTTCAATCGTTGCCGCTCTTTAGCATCTCCGATCTTTCGTGAGATACCAATCATTTTAGATCCCGGCATCAACACAAGGTAACGCCCCGGAATGCTAAGACTTGCCGTTACACGTGGTCCCTTTGTCCCAATCGCAGCCTTCGTCACCTGCACAACAATTTCAGATCCAGGAGGAAAACGACGCGCAATCTCCTCATTGGAATAGCGTTTGCGTTTGTTGCCACCGCCACGACGACTCTGCTGCCCCCCGCCATCCTCTGCTTCCAAACGAGCATCATCATCTGGAATCATATCCCAATAATGCAAAAAGGCATTCTTCTTCATCCCGATATCTACAAAAGCTGCTTGTAGTTCATTCTCCAAATTTTGAATTTTTCCCTTGAAAATGCTACCCACAATGCGTTGTTCGGTAGGATGTTCGACATGAAAGTCATTCAAAATACCGTCTTCCAGAACGGCTACGCGCGTTTCCAAGTACTCGGCATTGATCACAATCTCACGTTTGGACCGTTTTAGTTTTTTTCCAAAAATCAACATAATTCCCTCTTCTTCCTCGCTCTCGCTTTACCGGTAACTTGTGCGCCGGTCACAACGAACATATACACTTTGAACAATGCCCAACGCGGACATAACAACCATCAGAAACGAACCTCCATAACTAAGCAATGGCAGCGGTAAACCGGTTATGGGCATCAGACCAACGGTCATCGCGACATTGATAAAAACATGAAAAAACATGAACGTAGCAACGCCCACACATAGCAAACGCCCATGTGCATCCAGTGTGCGCAAGGCCGTGGCCAAAACCATTCCTAACAAAGCCGCAAAGGCGACCAAAACCGCGCTTGCTCCTATAAAACCTTTTTCTTCGGCAATAACAGAGTAGATAAAGTCTGTTGGTGCCACAGAGCGTGGCAGATACCCCAGAATATTTTGTGTCCCCTGCAAATACCCTTTGCCACGAATACCACCAGATCCGACCGCAATTTCAGATTGCCGCCGATTCCAGCCTGCCCCGAGGGGGTCCAGCGCGGGGTTAAAGAAAACTTCAATACGTGCACGTTGGTAACCACTGAGACCCGTCCAGGAAGCTATACGTTCTTGCATCTCTTCGCTCGCACCAAGTCTGGCCGGCAAAAGCAGGGCCGACAACAACAGTAGCACCATACAGAAACCCGCCCCCGCCAACCCCCCAATATACCGGAAAGGAACGCCTGCCACGAACATGATGACAAACGCTGTCGGCAAAAAAACCATGGCGGTTCCCAAATCAGGCTGTTGTAAAATCAAGGCTGCCGGGAGCGCAACCAGCAACAACGTAAGAAGCAACTCCTGCGGGGTACGCCGATTGCGTCCTGGTTCACTTAAACGACCAGCCAAAAGAATAATGGTCGCCAGCTTGGCCAACTCGGACGGTTGAATACCAAGACCAGCGTATATCATAATCCAGCGCTTAGCTCCAAACATAGTCCGGCCCACAAATAACACAAGAACCAACAAAGCTAGAGAGCCGCAAAAGATTGCCCATTCATAGCGTTTCAACTGACGATAATCGGAAACCGTGAAACCGATATACAATATCAAACCAACTACGATCCAAACCAACTGACGGTTATACAGAGGTCGTATTGCGGCATCCTCACTGATGTAGGTTGAACTATAGATAAAAAACACACCTGCCGTGAGTAGTACGGCAATCACTACATGCATGAAGCGGTTCGCATGCCAAAGGGTTTGCAAGAGCAGGAGAAATCGATTTTTGATCATGCGCACCCCTCCCCAGCTTGTCGTACCGCCGGGGCGTGGCCCCACTCCGACCCATCAGGGACAAGGAAACCATCCCGCTCAAGAATTGCCTGCATTAACGCACGAAGACGCGGCCCAACAACGACGCCTCCCGATGCCTCATCCTCGATAATCACAACAACCGCGTATCGTGGCGATTCATAAGGTGCATAGAGCAACATCCAGGCGTGCGTACGATCCCGACCAAACTGGGCCGTGCCCGTTTTCCCAGCCATTTCCACACCTGGAATTTGTGCGCGCCGACCCGTTCCTCGCGCACCATGAATCGCATGATGCATACCCACTTGCACGACTTGTAGCTGTTCGGCTGGCCAACCCATATCCTGTACTAGAACCGGGCTCTCATCTGTAAACAAGCGTGGCCGATAGACGCGACCATTGTTCGCCAAGGCAGAAGCAAAAACGGCCATTTGAAGCGGCGTCACCAGCAAAGCTCCTTGCCCAATTGAGACATTGGCCGTGTCTCCCGGACGCCAGGCATCATTCCACTGACGTCGCTTCCACGCATCATCCGGTAACAACCCTGCAGCTTCCCCCGGCAGATCAATACCTGTGACCCGACCAAAACCAACGGCATCCGCCATATGGTAAAGACGTGGATATCCTGTACGCAATGCCGTCTCAATAAAAAACGGGTTGCAAGACTGCTCGATCGCACCCGCCAATTGCAACGCACCATGACCACGCCGCAACCAGCACCTGAAGCGTACGGCACCGATTTGGTAGTACCCCGGGCATGGGATCACGGTATTTGCATCCAAGCGGTCATGCGCCATGCCAGCGAGAGCTACCAACGGTTTAAAAATGCTCCCCGGCGGATATTGTCCCGCAATACTGCGGTTTACGGATGGTCGACTCGGATTCTTTAACATGCTTTGCCAAGCGGCCTGCGAAGCCAATGCGCTACGATCAAAGAAAGGACCACTAGCCAGAGCCAAAACATCACCATTTTGGGGATCCATCACAACGATAGCACCAGGTTGATTGCTAAGCACATTCTCAGCAAGAACCTGAATTTGCAAATCAATCGTGAGATATACATCTTCCCCCGAAACAGGCTCCAGCTCTCCATGCTCCTCATATTTGAAGCCCGTGGCATCCACCCGGATGAGTTTCCCGCCCGCACGGCCACGCAAACGGCGATCTGCGGTACGCTCAACGCCAGCACGCCCAGCCATCTCTGGCAAATAATAATGATAAGGGTTTTCATCCTCGCGGGACGTGTCGGCACGACCTACATATCCCAAAAGGTGGGTAGCCACGGTTGGATGCGGATACACACGCTCAGATTCAACATAAATATCAACCCCAGGAAAAACGCGGCCACTCTCAGCCCATCTAGCCATTGCCGAGGCATCAATTCCACGCCAAGCAAGAAACGGTAGTGGCAAACGGCGCTGCACATGTCGCTGGATATCCGCACGATCAACCTCCCGCTCCAATGCCAACACTTGTGACAATTCATCGATTACGGCATCAATATGATCAATCGTTCGTGCCCACGGTCCTCGTTGCCGTAACTCCTCGGTATATAACGCAATACAGTACGAAGGATGATTCTCAGCAAGAACATTCCCGTTGCGATCATAAATCCGCCCACGCACACCAGGTAAACGCACACGACGAATACTCTGATGATCTAACGATGACGCAAACTCGTCTGCCCTCACAACCTGAATCTGCCACAGTTGGACGATTAAAAAAGAGAAAAAAACAGCCATCGATCCCATCACCACAAGAATCCGCATGCGAACTGTCTGCAACCGCTCACGTGTTGACATGCGGCCCCTCCTCTGCTGACATAAGATCTAGCCCACGGTGTATGGCACGCATCAAAAAGCCCACAAACGGGGTTATAACGGCCGCGCTTGCCAGACTGAAACCAGATTGCACAAGTACACGCGAAACGGACAAACCACGATAACCCTCTGTCCAAATCACTCCCAACCGCAGTAGATAAAACCCAAGATTAGCAAACATCCCGAAAACAACCGCCGTTATGAGCGCATCTGAAATAATTTGTCTTCGAAAACGATCTGCAAGATACACAACAAGACCATAAAGCAAAATGGCAATACCCGGCTGACCAACCGTATAAGCGTCAACACAAAGGCCCCCGAGGACGGCAGCAGCAAACGCCATAGGCAATTTCTGATGCAGGGCATAATAGACGACCAGTGCATGTATCCACGGCAGGTGCCCCCAGCCCCCCATCATGGGAATCGGCACCTGTATTTCCAGCAGCAGGGCCACCAGCATACAAAGCAAAAACACACACCACAAATACACCGTATCTCCTTATTCCAAAACCACAAATACGTACCGCAAGGACCTTAAATCAGCAAACGGTTGCACTTCAGCCTGTTGATACAAACCACTTTCATGCAAGGCAACGCGAACCACCTCACCAATCGGAAGCCCTTCCGGAAAAACATGCCCCAACCCAGAGGTCAACACCTGATCCCCCCGTGCAATCTCGTGCGTCGTTGGCAGATAATGCATTTCGGCGGGGCGGGCCGAAGCTAGTAACTCAAGTTGATCTTTGCCAGAGGTACGGACACCAGCACCATGTATAATGCCAAAGGCCATATTACGATCAATCTTGGCGCTCAACTTGCTATTGGGATCTGTAATCAACAGCACTTCACTGCTGCGAGCCGTCACATCCAATGTACGCCCGACGACCCCATCCCCGGTAATGACCGCCATATCCGGCAACACGCCGTCTCGGTGCCCTTTATTAATGCGAATGGTCTGCCACCACCCCCCCAATTCTCCTCTCGCAGTCACTTCTGCCAGCAACAAGGGGCGCGGAGAAAGAATGGCAAAGCCCAACTGCCGACGCAGCGCATCATTTTCGCGACGAATCTGCTTTAACTCTTGCATGCGAAATTCACACTCAGCCAGTGCACGAGCCAGACGCTCATTTTCTTGAAGAAGACGGTGTTTATTGCCAGCGGCAGAAAGCCACTTGGAAACACGTTGCCTACCCGTCACGGCCGAGGTTTCAAACGGATACACCAAATCACGTATCACACCACGCACGCGACGCGCACCGCGCATCGGCAAATTTAAAAGGATGAGAACCAGTAGAACCAGAACTCCAAAATATATTCTCGTGTTTCTCAACGCCAGCATTCCCGATCAAGCTGTTGCGTGGTTACCACACAATCTGCCTGCAAGAATCGGAAAGCACATACCGAGAGGAATGGTTAGCTACCTGCGCGACGAAGAAAATGCAATTCATTGAGAACAACGCCGGTACCTTCAGCCACGGCACTGAGAGCATCATCCGCAATGTGCACTGGCAGACCCGTTTGTTCTGCAATCAGCTTATCCATCCCACGCAATAAAGCACCACCTCCGGCCAACACCATCCCTCGGTCAACAAGATCAGCAGCCAATTCAGGAGGGCAACGTTCCAACGTCACCCGCACGGCATCAATAATCGATGACACCGGCTCCTGTAATGCCTCACGGATCTCTTCAGACGTAATGGTTAGCGTCTTGGGTAACCCCGCCACAAGATCACGTCCTTTTACCTCGATGCTGGTTTCCTCGCCCGATGGATAAGCTGACCCCATGGTCATCTTGATTTCCTCGGCCGTGCGCTCCCCGATCATCAAATTGTATACCCGTTTCATATATTGGACAATACACTCGTCCATTTCATCACCACCAACACGAACTGTCCGACTAAAAACAATTCCTGCCAAGGATATCAGCGCCACCTCGGTCGTCCCGCCACCAATATCTACAACCATATTACCAGCCGGTTCATGTACTGGTAAACCTACCCCAATCGCAGCCGCCATCGGCTCCTCGATCAGAAAAACCTCACGCGCCCCAGCATGCGTCGCTGAATCCTTAACCGCGCGTTTCTCAACTTCCGTAATATCACTTGGTACCGCAATCACAATCCGCGGACGAACCATCTTGCGATGACGCTGAATCTTCTTGATAAAATACCGTAACATCGCTTCGGTAATTTCAAAATCGGCAATAACGCCTGCTTTCATCGGACGAATTGCAATAATATTGCCTGGCGTACGCCCCAACATCCGTTTTGCATCATCACCCACAGCCAACACACGCTTGGTTCCATCTTGCATGGCCACCACCGAGGGCTCACGCAAAACAATGCCGCGATCCTTCACATACACCAGCGTATTCGCTGTGCCTAAATCAATTCCAATATCATTGGAAAACAAACTCGCAAAACTGCTCCACATGCAGTCTCCTCTTCTGTGTGATATAACCAGAAATCCTACTTATTCGACGAAAAGGTAACTGTGCGGCGGATCTGTTTACCAGTCAAGTGAATTTACCTCCAAAACAAGAAAAATCACATTGAATACATTGACTTGTGCATACACATCCGCTAGCGTTCAGACCCTATGAATCATACCACCAATAGATACGTCATATCGGTTTTGATTGCGGACCGACCGGGCATTCTGCGCGACATCACCTCCACCGTAACGAACTTAGGCGCCAACATCGATGGAATCCGTCAAACCGTCGTTGCCGGCTATTTCACAGTCATGCTCACAGCCACATTGCCAGCACAATTCTGCGCCAGCGACGTACAACAAAACATGCTCAGATCTTTCCCTTCAGGGGATGCCAGCATAACCGTTGTGCCATACGACTTTACGCATGCGAGGGAAAAGGGGATCAAAGAACGCTATATGGTCACCTTGACCGGAGATGACCACGCCGGAATTCTACAGGCTGTAACAAACTTTTTTGCCGAACGACAAATCAACATTGAAGACTGGAACGTCGAATTCAACGGGCAGCACATCACACATGTAGGACAGATTTCGGTGCCCGCATTACTCGATGTTCATCAAGTCCAAACCGAATTTCGTCACTTGGCCCAAAAGCTGCAACTGAAAGCCGGTATGCAGCACGAGTACATATTCCGAGCTATCAGTGAAGTCGGCCCCATCCGTAGTTTATTGGGGCAAAATCAGCCAAGGAATCGCAGATGATCAATACGCAAGATGTGCTCAGCACCGTCCGTATGCTGGAGGAAGAAAACCTTGATGTTCGCACAGTAACCATGGGGATCAACCTCACGGATTGTGCGGGATCCAGCATGAACATCATATGCGAAAAGGTCTATGAAAAAATCTGCCGCAAAGCAGCCAATCTCGTTAGAGTATGCAATGAACTCACGGCACGCTATGGGGTACCTGTCGTCAACAAGCGACTGGCCATTTCCCCTGCGAGCCTGCTGTTAGGGGGATATGGGCGACAAGATGCCGTTGCGCTTGCAAAAGCCCTCGATCGCGCTGCGGCCGAGGTACATGTCGATCTCATTGGCGGATATACCGCGCTTGTCCACAAAGGCATGATTCCCGCCGAACAAACACTCATCGAGTCCATGCCGGAAGCACTTTCATCCACGCAACGCGTATGTGCATCCATCAGCGTTGGGTCCACGAAAGCTGGCATGAATGTGGATGCCATTCAACTTGCTGCCAAAACCATTTTACAGATTGCCGATGCCTCTACGGAAACGCTCGGATTTGCTGCTGCGAAACTTGTGATTTTTGTAAACATACCGGAAGACAACCCTTTCATGGCAGGAGCCTACCTCGGAGCGGGTGAACCGGAGACCGTTATCAACGTCGGCGTAAGCGGACCTGGGGTCGTCAAACGTGCTGTTGAACGTCTGCTCGAAGCCCATCCCAGTGCTACCCTTGACGAAATTTCTGACGAAATCAAGCACACCGCCTTTCGGGTTACACGTACAGGCGAACTTATCGGGCGTGAAGTTGCATCACGCTTGGCTGTTCCCTTCGGCGTCGTTGACCTTTCTCTAGCCCCAACCCCGAGAATCGGTGACAGTATCGGGGAAATCTACCAAACCATGGGTATTCTCAAACTGGGAGCTCCCGGCACAACAGCGGCCGTTGCTTTGCTCAATGATGCAGTCAAAAAAGGTGGTTCATTTGCCTCTTCTTCTGTGGGCGGGTTGTCTGGGGCTTTCATCCCGGTCATGGAAGATCATGCGCTCGCCAAGGCTGTAGAAGAAGGGACACTCACGCTCGAGAAACTCGAAGCCATGACGGCGGTTTGCTCCGTGGGTCTGGACATGATCCTGCTGCCGGGCGATACGCCTTGGACAACCCTATGCGGGATGATTATGGATGAAGCTGCCATCGGCATCATTAACCGAAAGACCACCGCCTTACGTTTAATCCCTGTACCCGGGAAGCAAACGGGAGCATTCGTCGACTATGGTGGACTTTTTGGTTCAGGCACAGTGACCAGCGTTGCATGCCCGAACGGCAATGAAGCTTTTGTGCGGCGCGGCGGGCATGTCCCTGCCCCCATTCAAAGCCTCAATAATTAAGGATCGCAGGCTAAACGTGAACAAACAGGCATAAGTGAATGGCCTGTTAGTACCACGCAAGACTATGCCTGAGACCATTACATTTAACGAAAAGGATAATTAAAAATGTTAGCATTATCTGCGAATCAAAGCACCTGGATGTTGATTGTTGTACCTGTAGCGATCATGCTAGCACGCATCTTTGACGTAACCCTTGGCACGCTTCGTATTATTTTCGTTTCACGCGGCATGAAAATTCTCGCGCCTATACTGGGTTTTTTTGAAGTCCTCATCTGGCTCATCGCAATTGGACAAATCATGCAGAATCTTTCCAGCTGGATTAATTATGTGGCCTATGCAACCGGATTTGCGCTCGGCAACTATATTGGGATGCTGGTAGAAGAACGCCTTGCTGTAGGAATGCTCGCCATTCGCATTATCACACAAAACGAGGCGCATGAACTCATTACGGCATTACGGGAACATAACATCGGCACCACCAGTATTGATGCCCGGGGCATGAATGGGAAAGTCTCACTTATTTTCAGCATTTTCAAACGCCAGCACCTCCCTCTTATCCAAAAGCTAATCAAAACCTATAATCCGCAAGCATTTGTATCGATTAACGACATTCGATCTGTCCAGGAAGGATACTTTCCGAAAGGGACAAGTTCGGGATTTGTCTTCCAACGTTTGCGACTATCCAGCCTTAAACGTAAATAATAAATAATGTCCGCATTATCCTCGCATGCACATGCCCCTTAGGATACAGTTACCGGTACCGTAAGGATATCAAGCCACAGAAGATGCGTAACAACGACCTTTAACAGGAAAAGTGGTTCGCACGTGAACAATTTCAGGGGGTTTATGTGACAAAAAAATATATATACATAACGAGCATGATTGGGAGTATAACCCTGCTATTGCTCTGTTCCGAGCGTACAGATGCAAGCGTAGAACATGCCGTAACCATGCCGGACGTCAGGTCCGTCATGCCCTCCATTTTTAAAATTCATGCGGTAACATACCGCTATGATTATCAGCAACCATGGCAAGCTGGCGGATCCTCCGCGGGGTCCGGTTCCGCTTTCTACATTGGTGACGGCATGCTCTTAACATGCGGTCACGTAGTGGCAGATGCCATCTCTCTGGAATTACAACCGCATGGCTCATCGGCGCGACATCCCGCCAGTGTCCGATATATGGCGTACGACGCAGACTTGGCAATCCTTGAATTGGAAGACCCCAGCGTGCTGGAAGGTCTTCAGCCACTCGAACTGGAAGACGCTATCACAGAACTCGGCGATGAAGTATTTGCCATCGGTTTCCCTATGGGAGGTACCCGGCTAAGCTTAACACGTGGTATTGTCTCGCGAATGGATCACGCCACATATGCATTCAGCGGTTCGGACAATCGGCTCGTCATGCAAATCGATGCGGCCATTAACCCCGGCAACAGCGGTGGCCCTGTCGTGAACAGCGACAACCGCGTGGTAGGCGTAGCCTTCCAGGGAATCATGCGTGGACAAGGATTAGGATATGCCGTCCCTACCCCTGTCATCCGACACTTCCTAGAAGACGCACAAAACCCACCGTATCATGGTGCCCCCAAAGTCTACTTGCAAACGTTTGAGCTGCGCAACCCCACCTTGCGCAGCACCTTAGGCTTAGAAACACCAGGCCCGGGGGTGATCATCAGTGATGTCAGCCCTTTATGCATCAGTGCCGACCACCTCAAGCCCGGAGACGTTCTGCTTAGCATTGAAGGCGTAACCGTCAAACAAGATGGCTCCATATTTATGGACAACAACAATTTACCATTTTGGGAAGTTATCGAACGCAAACAATGGGGCGACCCCCTTCATATGAAGATCGTCCGAGATGGAGAAGAACAAGACGTAAACTTCTTATTACAACCAGAACCTACGCCGTTTATTTTCAGACGTATTTATGATCGCCCTCCTGAATATCTGATGACAGGAGGATTAACGTTTGTGCCCATCAGCCGGAATCAAATCATGACACTCGGAAATGAATCCCACGAAAGCCTGATTCCCGTATTCTACTATTTCCAGCGAGCTCTTTTTGACCCGGATGTGGCCGACCGAAAGCAGTTACTCACATTAGCATCCATACTGCCTCATCCCGTAAACACACACAGTGATAGATTCCTGCACCATGTCATTCGTAGCGTCAACGACCAGGAAATTCGTCACTTGAACGACTTCCTGATTGCCATGCAATCACCAATAGATGGATTTCACATTCTGGAGTTCGAAGCCATGTCACTACCCCTGATTCTAGATGCAGCAACACTGGATCAGGCCAATGCAGAAATACAACAAAGGTATGGAGTTCCACGCCTGTACGCCATACATGATCCCCCGCAAACACTGCAGGAAACCGAAACCAATAAAGACATACCAGCAGAAGGTATATAAACATGAATCATAAAAGCTGTCTGAACATCATCGTCTTATTTTTTCTCTCCGCAGTGGTTGGAACCGTAACGACACGGGCAGAAGAAGTAGAACCCATCGAACAACAGCTTATTGCTGTGCTTCCGGATGAACTTCCCGACATGACACGTTCCATGGTGCATGTCCGTGTTTCGCAAATCGAAGCGGACCGATTCATGCCTTGGAGAAGCTCCGTGCCACAGCGACGGGAAGGGTTTGCCATCGTTGTTAGACCTGGCTTGTTTCTGGTGCCCGAAGTGTTAGTCAGAAACCATGCTGCCATCGAATTACGACGGGCAGGTTTCATCAGGCGCGTACCTGCGCAAGTCGTGCACGCAGATGAACGCATCGGACTTGCCATGCTACAAGCAACAGAATCCGACTGGTTTTTAGATGCCGTACCCTTACCGGTGTTGACTGAAATTCCTCAGAATGGCGATTTCACGATCTTACAGTGGGGTGCGAATGATCATTTGCAGGTTGGGCAGGGAAGTCTACTATCCATTGGCTTCGAAAGTATTGGCGATGGAATCCCCCATCAATTAACGTATGAACTAGCAGCATCCATGCGTATTGATAATACCGGAACCCCGATTCTGCATGACGGCAAATTAGCAGGTCTCGCAATGCAGTTTCGCGGCGGACGGCGAACAGTAATTACCATTGCTCCCGAAAATATCACCCGCTTTCTAGAAGCCTCTGAACATGAAACGTACACAGGCATACCCGAACCCGATTTTTACATGAAGCGGCTAGCTGATCCTGTTAGGAGACGGTTTCTTGGCGTTCCCGCAACATACGAGGAACAAGGAATTTATGTGGCCGCAACCCTCCCCAACCCCGATGTGGAACATGGACTTGAAGTAGGCGACGTTATTTTAGAATGGGACGGCCACATGCTGGATGCAAGAGGAAATTATGAACACGCACAATATGGACGCATTCCTTTTCAACACCTCGTTGCCCAACGCATGCCAGGAGATCAAGTACCCGTAAAAATCATCCGTGATAAAACCGTGAAACATATGCAGGTTTTAATGCGCACGAATGATGAAGTGCATCGGCGTATTCCCCGGAATGAGGCAGGCAAACCTGATGACTATGTCGTTTCGGCTGGCTTCATATTCCGTGAATTAACCCTGGATTTTCTCAAAGCCTTCGGGGATAGCTGGGAGCGACGAGCAGACATCGACCTCACCTGGCATGCCTATACGCACCAGGATGATCCTGACGATCCTGTGCAAAGAACGGTTATCCTCGTTGGTGTTTTGGCCGATCCCATCAATATCGGATATCGCGAATTACGCCACCAGATTGTCACCCATGTTAACGGACACAAAATCCTGAGCCTCGCAGATCTTGCCGCAAAACTGGATCAGGATGGCTTAAAAAGTGTTACCTTGTCTGGAATGGAAGCTGTCCCCCTACGCTTCGAGCCAGCAGAAGTCGAGCAAGCCAATCAACGAATTCAAGCACGATTTCAAATCCCCACTCTTAGCCGATTGACAAATATACCAGCGCAAAACGCTCCTATGGAATAGATATATGGGTATTCCAGTATAGGTTATCCGATTGACGCCTAGCGTATGCGCCTATATCATTTTGTGCACATTGTAAACATAGCGGTTGGCTGGAAAATCTGTTATCATGCAGCACATAACATCATATAATCGGCGGCAATTTCTGCAAATTCTCAGCGGCGCCAGCATTTTCGCGGCATCTCCTGTGAAAGCCCTGCCTTTATCCGACGATCACCTGACTATATCAGTGATTCACACAACAGATCTTCATGGCAATATTTTACCCACAGCAGCGTATGGCGGACGCACAAATCTCGGGGGGCTAGCCCGTTGTGCAACGCAAATTACATTGTGGAAAAAAGAAAATCCGTATCACATTTTATTGGATGCCGGAGACCTATATCAGGGCACCCAAGTAGGGCTTCAAACCCGTGGCAGAATCATGATCGAAAGCCTGAATCACCTTGGCTACGATGCATGGGTATTGGGCAATCATGAATTCGACTGGGGCATACAACCGGTTCAGGATGCCATCGAAATGTCGGAACCCAGGGTACTAGCAGCGAATTGCCTCATTGGGGGGAAAAGGGCCGGATGGCAGGAAGATCGCGAGCATCCATTAGGTCGCATTGCCCCATTTGTGTTGAAACGAGTTGGTGGTTTCCGGATTGGGATTATTGGTGTAATCACGCCCGGCATGCCCTACTGGTTCCACGAAAGCCTCTATCGCGGATTAGCATTTGAAGATCCTGTCACCCCAGTCAGACGCTCGATTGCATTACTGCAATCGCGCAACGCAGATGCCATCCTGCTTGCAACACATATGGGGCTGAGAGCTGGTGGAGATGATTTTGCCAACCGAACGCAAACGCTGTTGGAAACCTACCCGGATATCGTTGCATGTATCGGTGGGCACACGCACCGACATGAGGTGAACACCCCCGTAAACGGTATTCCATTTACCCAAGCAAGTTATTTTGGTATCCACCTTGGCCGTTTGGATATCACGTTTGATCGCAACACACGACGAATTGTATCGGCAAAACCGAATACGATGTTCATGAATGAACACATTGCTCTCGACCCGGCCATTCTATCGCTGGCACAGCCCGAAATCGATCGGGCCGATGCGATCCAGGAAACCCCCGTTGGCACGTTAACGCAAACGTTAAGTACTTCGCGCTCGCGCCAACAGCACAGCCGGGTGGAAGACTTGATTGGCGCAGCGATGATGGAAGCCCTCGAAACACGCGGCATGCAACCGGATGCCGCCGTGCATGGACTTATCTTCCCCGATGGCGACTTTGAAGCTGGTCCCAAGACCATTCGGGACATGTGGTCAATCATGCCGTATGAAAACCGGATTGTAACTGCACAACTAACCCGCGACGATCTGTTTGTCATCTTGGCCGAGATGCGCGGCAGCCGTGGTATCATGGGCCTGCATGTGCAGTCGGAAGGATTGCGCGGCCCGATTACTATACACGAAATTTTCGACCGTAATGGCCGTCCGTTGCAACGCAACCGGCGGTATCAAGTTGCGTTCAATTCTTATGATGCTGCATCCGGGGGGCAGAGTCTGATGCAGTTACGGGAAATCCTTCACCGCCCTGCAAGCCGCATGCGCTTGCACCCGATCCTTACGCGCCATGCCCTGATCGATTACTTCACCAGACGCGGCGAAGTCTCCCCCGTCACCCGCTTTGCCCCACCGCCCGAGCTGGCAACCGCCATCTGGTAGGTTGCCATCTGGCAGCCTCTTGCCGAGATTTGCTGCCCGAGCAAGCTTGTCAACCTGCATGAGAGCTGGTAATCTGGGCCTTTTACACATCAAAACAAAGGCAGGTCATAAGATGGAACAGGATATTCGCCAGAAACTGGAAGAAATGCGGGTCTATTTACAAGCCGATGGTGGCGACATGGAAGTGGTGTCCATCGAAGACAAACTCGTCAACTTACGACTCAAAGGTGCCTGCGGCGGATGCCCCCACGCCACCATGACCATCAAACAAGGCATCGAACGGATCCTCCGTGAACAAGTAGATCCCGAAATCGTAGTCGAGCAGGTTGCCTGATTCGAAGAGGTATAATATGTCTCCCATGCAGCATGCCATACAATTGCTGCGTGTTGCCATGCGTCCGCGCAAGCATCTGCTGGCATTCACCATTATTATGGTGCTGCTATTAAATGCCTTCGAGCTTGCAACACCCAAAATCCTGCAATTGTTCATTGATGCACTGTCCAACGCCCCCTTGCAATTGTGGGGGGTCACACTCCCTGATTGGATCGGTAGCGGACGAGGACTTTTGCTTCTCCCGGCTGCATTATTTACGTTTGCAGCAGCCCGATGGGCCACCGCATACTTTAGAGCCGTCTCGGAAAGCCAGCTCGGCCAAGGTGCCCTCTTCGATTTACGATGCCGCATCTTTGATACCATGCAGCATCTTTCCTTTGCCTATCACGACAGCTCCCACAGCGGCACCCTGATCTCGAATGTCGTCGAGGATGTGAACTACACAACCATGTTCATGCAACATGGAATCATGCTCATTCTCGAGTCAGCAGCATTTGTTGCCGTTTCGTACATTTTCATGTT
>SKVN01000188.1 GCA_007129405.1 Kiritimatiellia bacterium | reverse complement strand
GCTTTTACGGGCTTTCTATGCATGATCCGCGCGCGAGGCTGCTTTCGGCGAAAACAGCCTACAATCAACACCTTTACTTGGCAGCATAATGTTTTGTATTTGCTTAATGTATTTGCATTTTTAGTTTGCGCTGATTTAATACAACGTGATTGCAACTTAGTGAACAAACAGAAAAAGATAAGGATTCAACATGTCGGAGTATCCGTATGGGAAGGGTGATACTGCTTGGTTTGTTAAAGATCGCCTGGGAATGTTTATTCATTGGGGACTGTATGCGCAAGCCGCACGCCATGAGTGGGTAAAAAACCGGGAGCGTATCACAAATGAGGATTATCAGAAATACTTCGATACCTTTCATCCCGATCTCTATGATTCCAAGGAGTGGGCACGATTGGCGAAAGCTGCCGGCATGAAGTACTTTGTGGTTACCACAAAGCACCACGAAGGGTTTTGTCTCTGGGATTCAGCCTACACAGATTATAAGGCCACCAATACAAGCATTGGGCGTGATCTTTTAAAGGAGATGGTGGATGCATTTCGGGCCGTGGGATTAAAAGTCGGGTTTTATTATTCGATTATTGATTGGCATCATCCCGAGTTTCCAGTCGACAAAATGCATCCGCAGCGTGATGATCAGGAATTTCGCGAAGCCATGAAAGACCGCGACATTACGGTGTATGCCGAGTACATGCGGAACCAAGTACGCGAGTTGCTTACGAATTTCGGCAAGATTGACATTTTGTGGTTCGACTTCTCGTACCCAGGCGATGATGGCAAAGGCAAGGATGACTGGGAATCCGAAAAGCTCATCAAGATGATCCGCGAATTGCAGCCCGACATCATGATTAATAATCGGCTTGATTTGGTTGATTCTGGTGATTTTGTGACTCCTGAGCAGTTTCAGCCACGCCAAGGGATGAAGAATCCAGATGGCACGTCTGCTGTATGGGAGGCATGCCAGACGTTATCCGGTTCTTGGGGTTATCATCGCGATGAGATGACTTGGAAGTCTGTCAACCAGATCCTTTGGATGCTGATCGATGGTGTTAGCAAGGGTGGCAACATGCTGATGAACGTCGGTCCGACTGGGCGCGGGGAAATTGATTATCGCGCCAAGGCTTGTCTTGAAGGGATTGGCGCATGGATGCATTATAACAGCCGGTCTATTTACGGATGTGGTCCAGCACCAGAAGGTATGGTTGCTCCACCAGATTGCCGGTACACGTACAATCCGGAAACGAATCGCTTGTACTTGCATATTATGGCATGGCCCTTCAAGGCAATCCATCTTCCCGGTTTGGATGGCAAAGTCCAATATGCGCAATTCTTGCATGACGCCAGCGAGGTGCGGTTCAATAGTAGCAGACAGCAGGAGCATTCCAATCTTACAGAGAAAACCGCAGAGGGCGATCTGACGATTCGCATCCCGGTAAATAAACCCGATGTGGAAATCCCAGTTGTTGAACTATTTTTGCAGTAAATTGCTGTTTTGGCGAAACGATCCCACCGACCTTGTTTCGGTGGTGAAGGAAGCTGATGTGAGGTGTGTGCCCCCGACATAACGTTTGTCCTCACCGGGGTAAACTCAGTGGGCGACTTGGTATTTAATCAGAGAGAAAGAAGCCATGCAGAGAATTTTGTGGTCAGATCGTCCGGTTGTTAGCGATTACGGTCTGCTTAAAACGCCGCGCGATAAAGAGAAGTGCTGGCAGCAGCATGCTTATCCGCTTGGAAACGGTCGTTTAGGTTGCACGGCATTCGGGCATCCTGATTTTGAGCATATCCAGCTCAATCAGGATTCCGTTTGGGTTGGTAACGAAGACAGTACGGGGGGGTATCAGCCCCTCGGGGATATCTATGTCCAATTGGGGCATGCAGATGTTTCGGGGTATCGCCGGGAATTGGATCTGGATCGCGCGGTGCAAACGATTTGCTACCGCAGTAACGATATCCGGTATACGCGTGAATATTTTGCCAGTTATCCGGATCGTGTGCTGGTGTTGCGATTGTCGGCCGACAAGCCTGGTGCTCTGAGTGGGAAGATTTCCATGGGCAATGAGCATGATGTGCCCGTCACGGTTGAAGGTGACACGCTCGTCATGAAAGGAGATACCACAAACTTCTGGTTGTGGCGGGTTCACATGGAAGATCCGCAAAAATTGCTGGCCGACCGTGAATATGCGTCAGATCAGATTATTGCGCTCGACGTTGAAACACGCGTGCGTGTGCTGGCTGACGGTGGCAGTGTGAAGCCTAGTGCGGATACGATTGCTTTTGATGGCTGCAATAGCATTACCCTCATCGTGGCCGCTGATACCAATTACGTGGCCGATCGCAGCAAGGGATGGCGGGGCGAGCACCCGCATGATCGCCTCTGTACATGGGTGGAAGCTGCATCACAGAAGACTTGGCAGGAATTGCTGGATACCCATATCGCTGACTATAAATCGCTGTTTGATCGAGTAGATTTGCAACTGGAAAATTACGCATTGCAGGGAGTCGATGGCGACAAAACGGACGCACAGGAGTGCGT
>SKVN01000031.1 GCA_007129405.1 Kiritimatiellia bacterium | reverse complement strand
TCAAATAACGTATATCCGACCGGTTCGTAATCCAGGCGACATCGATGTTGTGCCAGCGTTGCAAATGGCGCACCACCGCACCCCTGCGCTTGCGACAGCGATCTGCAAATGATGATTTTGCATTCTTCATATTTCGCTCCCTTACTCGTTATGAATACGTTTGGCAAGGGTGCGGCAATCGCGGTGTGTTTTCAATCGCCGAATCGAAAAACCCTCTCCGGCATTGCGCAGAGACTACGCCATACGGGCAGCCAATTCCTTTGTCACCTGCCACTGCAAAGGCTCCCCTTGCAGATAACGGCGGCATTCATCGATGGCATACTGCCCCATACGACGGCACTCGTCTCCCAGAGATCCCGCGATGTGCGGCGTCAGGTATACATTCGGCAACGTATACAACAAGGACCCCTCCACAGGGGGTTCTGGATAGGTCACATCCAGCAAAACCGACACATCAGAACGTTGCTGCAACACATCAATCATGGCGGGCTCATCCACGATCGCACCACGGGCTGTGTTGATGAAGGTGGCATTCTGTTTCATCATCTCGAAATGCGCGCCCGTGATCATCTTCTCGGTCTCCGGTAACCATGGCGCATGCAGCGAAACCACATCTGCCTGCCGGAAACAATCCTCCAGGGAACATAACGTCACCCCCAGTGTTTCGGCATCTTCCTGCGTGGCAAATGGATCATAGGCGATCACATTCAAATCAAATCGCTGCAGATGCTCACAAACCATGCGCCCAATCATACCCAGCGAAATGATAGCCACAGTGCTACCATAGGCGCCCGCCACCGGAAGCTTACCGCTGTACTTCTGGCTTTCCCGAATATCCCGCATATGACGCCAGCATTTCTTGAGCGAAAGCAGGATCTGCGCCAAGGTAAACTCTGCCACGGGCACCGCATTGGCAGCCCAACTACTTGTCAAAACGATATCGCGCTCCCAGAACACATCACTGATGATCTTCTTAACCGAACCTGCGCCATAGAAAACGGCTCTGAGCTTCGGGGCGCGGGCCAGAAATTCCGCATCCATGCGCGGGCCACCCCAGCCACTGAAAACGATCTCGCAATCGGCCAGCAAAGCGGGATTGGCCATCGCTTCGTCCCGGCTCAACGCACGATTATCCAGCACGTCGGTTAACGCCCGAATGGCAGCCTGTTCGGCTTCACCATAGATGGCAGAAAACTTACCACTCCCCAGCAAAAACAAACTCTTCGGTTTCATTCTCTACCTCACATTCTTGATCGGTTGAACATTGGAACTGGATATTGAATATTCATTTTCGCAAGTTTTTCTCCTGCATCATCTAGTCACCCAACGCCAGGGCCATCCTGTAACTTGGCGAGCCTTTCTCTTATCTCCCGTACCTTATGCTCCCACGTCTCCTTCCGCATGCGCGCTGATATTTCCGCACGGGCACACGCATCTTTCTCGATCTGATGTCCCAATGCGTCTAGCCACTGCTCCACATCTGTGCACAACAGAACATCATCACCATAGTCTGCCAGAGCAGGCACCGCAGACGCAACCACAGGCAACCCCGCCGATAACAATTCCTTGGTTTTAACCGGGTTCACACTTCCCATGCGTTCCTGCCGCATGTCATATGGAATGATTGCCGCATCAAACCCACGACAATAATCAACCAGTACACTGTGTTCCCGACGTCCTAACAAACATACATTCGAACAAGCTCTAAGGGATTCCGGCACACCATAATCTTCTCCTATCAGAACAAAATTCCATGCAGATCGTTTACGAGCAAGCTCTTCAATCAGGGAAAAATCTATCCAAGAATGTAGATTGCCGTAAAACCCAATGACCGGACCCGACATTCCCGTGAGTTCCGGCGGCAGCGCAACTGACCGATCCAACGCCTTCTCAAATAACGCATGGTCCACACCATGCGGCATATGGATAACAAGGCTCTCTCCTGACCGTCCCACACGGACACATACCCTCTGTAATTTCTCGACCAGAAAGTCAGAAGTCGCAAAGATTACATCCGCACGCCGCACCAAAGCATCTTCCTTGGACTCCATCCAGGCGCCATCAAGATTATGAAATGCCGTCCAATCATCCGCTGCATAATACACCACTTTGGTCCCATTCTCCTGCTCGGGCAGCAAATCCACCGCGTTCGGAACAAAACACCAATATTCAATCGGTAGGCTCTCACCATCATTATCGCACCGACACCCCAAAGGCTTGCACCGACGAAACGCAATACGCACAAACCTCGCTACATACCATCGAAAGACCAGACGATTAAGAGCCACGGCCCAAGCCGCCTGGGCCTTGGGAATCAACAAGGGATGCAAAACGTAAACATGATTCTCCTTGCGTTCTGGCGGCAATACGCCCCGCCATAACCGACGCAAGATACGACGCACATCCTTAAGAGATGCGGCCGAGGGTTTACGCGTCCCAATTGACCCCACCCACAGGACAGGCATAGTCTTTCCCATTTCCCGCAGAATGTGCGTCGTGCAAGTGGGAACGTCGTCCCAATCCTTTGTGAGCGCCACAATCATCACGCTTCCCCCGCCAAGATCATACCGGTAATGCTGTCACCTATCTTTCCGTCAATGAAAGTTAAGCATATCCTATAAGTAACGGACAAACAAAAGAGTGCGCATTCCGAAATGCAACCCGCTTCAGACGCACTCCGCAATCCGGAACCAGCCTAATGGGGAGAAAAGTATAGATTATTGGGAGAGCCAAACCATCCTACCCCCATGGCCGTAAAATGTGAAGGTCCCTCCGATTCTAAGCGCTCGGATGATACGTGTCCGTCACACCAGACCACATTAGCGAAACCATTATGTCGAAAATGAATTGACGGATCAGCGCGAAAACCAGACTCTTGGCCAGGCTCAAAGACCCAGAAGTATGGTTCAACAAATGAATATTCTATCAAATGCGTCGGCGATGGGCCATACGGCTGCGGAAACGCGGCATCGGCAAACATGATCGTGCGAGATGGATTTCGAATCATATCGGACGACATACCTCTTTCCATCGCTGCCGACACCATTCCCATCTGATACGTACGCGACCCGACACCAACGGCATTGTAGCCATACCCACCGCAAGATGCCTCAAAGGCATTCGCAGCCTGCGCTGCCACTACACTTCGAAAAGAAGGACACCGTCGAATCTCCCCATCAGCCCCCAAATACGGAATCAGGGGCCCCTTCATTGCATCAAACGCGCCTCTGGAAGACTGCCGGGTGCCATGCCAACGTTGCCGGTTTGAAGTATGTATGTCGGCCGCAGCAGGCACATAATAACCATAGTCAATCTCGTATTGCGCATTGGCCAGAAACAACTGACGCAAATTACTGGCACACCGCGCCCGACGAGCTGCCCCAAGAGCACGCTGTACGCCGGAGAACAATAGCGTCCCCAGCATGCCGATGATAAAAATCACCACAAGCAGTTCCAGTAACGTAAACCCTGCCAGCACCTTCGAGTGTTGACGACGTTCCTCCCTATACGCACCAGATTGCTCAGCGACCATGCACATATGCCCCATTTCTACTCCTGCATATCCACGGTAACTCTAAAAAACAAATTGCTCAAACCACCGTTCGACCACCAAGTGTTGGTCCCTGTTGGAGAACGTTCGACAAGTCCCTCGAGCGTAAACCAACCCGTGCCCTCTCCAAGTCCCTCACGCCCTTGCACGGTAAATGGACGCTGGGAACCGTTTGTGCCACCGAACCATGTCACATAAAAAGTGTCCTCCTCACGCCCCATATCGATAATACGGAAAAGCGTACTGGCGTCACCGGGCATAACGCCCGCATAAAACGCCTGCCAGGCTGACATACCGGTTACGGGGTCGACTTCAAGAGCAGCTTCATCCACCGTATTCCCATCATAGAAGCCATACTCCGCCAACCAGCTTGCCGGCACACGTTGCGTGGACATATCCTCCGCACCAAAAGTAGCCGTTAACGTCAGCGGTGCTGATATGATCACATTTATCGATTCACTTGCCGGGTTATTCCCCTGCACATCACCAGTCCATTCAAGCAAATCGAACCACGGATCTGCATGCGCGGTCAATGTAACGTTGCTGTAAGCGGCCATCCAACCGCTTTCCGTCGTTACGCGTCCCTCGCCCGAGTATGCAACCTCCAGCCAGTAATTGGTTTGCCACAACCAGGTAATCGCGGAATCCTGATCAAGGTTAACGGTAAGCTCAAAATCGTCACCCGTTCCCGCAATATTACCACTTCCATCTACCCAGCCGACCGCAACATACTGCGTCGTGCCATTGATAAAAATCGTATCATTCATCAATAATGTTAATTCGCCATAATGATAGCTATCTCCTACAGCAGGGTATGGCTCCCCGTGTTCGGAAATCACCGTCAAACGGCTCCCGAACACAGCCTCAACAAGTCGATCTTCCGTCACGTTCGACAAATCAAGTTCCGTAACCGCCCCAAAACTGACACCATCCACGAGAACATCCACAAGATGGTAGCCGTCATCAACAATCACATCCAGTCTCAAACTGCCGCCATGCTCCACGGCAACAATACCATCCGGCTGACCATACGGACTAATCCGCCCCGGACCGTGCACACGCGTCCGTACCCGATGGTATTCTGGGGAGTTGAGGACCCCGATCGCCTCCAGATCAAAGCCCCCCGAGCCCGAAGTCGGATAAGGATCGTATATGGGATTGCCGAGGCTATCCGTGTAACGCCCATCACCGGGAACATCAACAATGCGAATATATTCGACTGATGACAAATCCAGCAAACCAGACAGTACATCCGGGTGCCCCGCTAATACAGCCAAATCAAATGGTGTACCCCACGAGTCACCGTAAGCATTTACATGTTTACCCGCTAGATTATAAATCTTGCGGGGATCGATAGCAGCACCCCAAAATGGAACTTCATCCGGAGTCAAAGAGACAGAGGGAAAACGAACAAAATTTTCTCCATCAGAAGACACTTCTACAAACGCTAATTCAGCAAATGCACTGTCCGCTGTGCCGAATGTATTTTCAAACACCACAAAATCAGGGCCGTCCTTATCCATAATCGACGCGCTCATGCGTAGTGTTATGAACCCTGCGTCTTCCCCTGGCTCTGCCTCACCCAAGGAAACGACATTCCCATTATTGCCCGTAACAGGGCCAAGCGCGTTTACGGTATTCGTCCAATCCGAAGATATACCCAGAGCAGGTTCGTACGCAATGACCTCTTCGGCCCAGCCCGCAAATGCCTGATTAACGGTATTCATAGCCCCATCTGATATCCCATCCCCATCCAAACCAGTGAACCCCGGAACCGCGGCATCAAAAACAGTATCACTTGCAAGCCCGGCACTGAATCCGCCCATCCAACGCAAACCATCCATAGCAAAATAGCTGGGTGTGTTCATCCCGTAATCTCCCACGTCACTGGACGTCAAACCGAACCGTAAACTCTTAACTGCGGGTCCCAACGGACGCAAATCAAGCCAGGTCCACGCATCAACAAGGTAATTCTCTGAGGGATCACCGAAACGATAATCCGCCAAATAAAACTCTACAGACCCCGTCTCGTTGCCATCGGCATCCATGCCGGTCACCGTCAACAGAAACCAATCTTCATCCGTTCCATCCGGACCACCAAACTGTTTGGCAAACATATCCCCATGCAACATGGAAAGCGCCGCATAGGTAGTATTATTGACATAAAACCCGTCAATAACGGATTCAAATGGAAACGTAAGCGTCGAGGCCCACCCTGCATGCACTACAGCGTAAGTCTCTCCCGTCGCGGCAACGCCAGGCGTCCATACCGCATACTGGTTTTCAAATCCTTCCGTCGTCACGTCATCAACTTGCGAATACGCAAATCCCGCCCAATACGGTCCCCACGTATCATCATAATAATTATTGAAATCAACCCAGTCGCTCTCGAATCCTCCGGACCAATCATCCCCATTCCAATACCACCGCTCGGGCAAGGTCAAGTCTGAGAAATCCACTATTTGCCACCCCGGCATCGGAGCCACAGTCAAATCATCCATGGCAAAATAGCTGGGTGTGTTCATCCCGTAATCCCCCACGTCACTGGAGGTCAAAGCGAATTGCAGACTCTTGACGGCAGGCCCTAAAGATGTCAAATCCAACCAAACCCATTCACCTATGATATAGTGCTCTGTAGGATCAGAGGAACGAAAGTCCGCCAGGTAGAACTCGACAGAACCTGTGACGTTCCCTGCTGCATCTTGCCCCGTCACCGTCAACAAAAACCAATCCCCCTCCTCAAATACACGACTGAACATACTTCCGTGCATCATATCCAATGCTGCATACGTGGTGTTGTTCACAAAAAAGCCTTGGGGCGTCACAGCAAATGGGAAGCGAACAACAGATGCACTTGACGGAGACACCACCGCATACGTTTCCGAACCGTTCACACCAGTTCCCGGTGTCCAAACCGCATACTGATTCAAAAACCCGGCAGTGTTCGTGTCCACAACACGAGAGTAGGCAAAGCCTTCCCAATACGGTCCCCACGTATCATCATAATAATTTCCAAAATGTGCCCAGTTTTCTACAAATCCACTCGACCCATCATCGCCATTCCAATATTCCCGTTCAGGCACAGGTAAAGACTCAAAACCAATCGTAAACGAAAATGCGCGACACACAGCAAACGTTAATATCGCCGCTACTAAATATGCCTTCCGGCCCCCATCACATCTTTTCATCATTCGACCCCTATCGCCGCAAAGCGGACTTCACTATTTTTCTGATTGTACCCAAGCGTCTACTTCAACATCATCAAGCCCTGCAGCCAGCAAACGCCCCCGCATTTGCTTACGCATGTGGCCCAACACCTGTACTTCCCAATCTGACTCATCAGCCTCCTGATCCAAATCGCGCATCAGCATCAGCGCTTCCTCTCGTGAGGAAGGCTCTCCTCGATAACACGTTTGCGTACTATATGATTCCGACTTCCTCTCACGACACCCCGCGAAGAAAACAAATCCCAGCAATACGCAAATCCACATTTTTACCTTCATATTCCTATCCGCTATTTTTCTGTCAGAACCACAAAGCCTAACCGTTTCGCCCGTCCCATTTCTTTCCGTCTACAACCATTCCAACAGGCACAAAAAAACCTTCGCCATCCGCATACGCGGAAAAACGAAGGCTACATTCTGCTCAAAATACAGATCTGCCATCAGTCCTCATCCGCGGAGGCATCAGTTTTACAGACAAAACACGTCTTCTGGCTCCCGGCATGCTTCTCATTCGCCTTCTCCTGCATAAGCAGAATGACATTCTGAACAAGAATTAAAACCGGATACAGCGGCGCGACCGCGCCCGAGTCTCACGGGCTTCCGTTTGTTTTATCTGAAAAATAAATATAAGAAAGATCAGTGCGACCCGAACTGTCAGGCATTTTACCCAACGAACGCAACTATATTTTTAACACAATAAGTGCAAAAATAGACCGTAGACTACAGACTGCAGACCCGAGCATACCTGAATCAAGCGTGCCCCGCACATCTGAAAATCCGCCCCAAAAACGCAAAGCCCAACAGGGTCTACAGTTTGCCGTCTGTGGTCAGTCGTCTGATTATCATCTGCGTCGCGGCGATCTACGCCCACCACTCGAGCGTCCGCCAGGACGCCCTCCGGAACGGCCCCCGCGATTACCGCCACTACGGGCCGGTCGGCGATAAGGTGGAGCATCGGTATGCGGTAAAGCGCGCAACAAAACCTCCTCGGGATACTTGCAGGCCAGCTCCTCGCCTATGTACTTCTCAATCTCAGGAATACCAAAAGACTCATCCTCGCAAGCGAACGATACCGCAGTACCCTCCGCCCCGGCACGTCCCGTACGCCCAATACGATGCACATAATCCTCTGCCTCATACGGCAGATCAAAATTTACCACGTGATTAATGCCATCCACATGTAACCCGCGTCCAGCCACATCGGTAGCCACAACCACTTGCACGGTTCCTTCACGAAAAGCATCCAGCACTTTCATGCGCTTCTTCTGGTCCACAGCCCCCGAAAGCAAGGCACAATCAATCCCGTAACGCTGCAACTCGGCAGCAATCCGATCCGTCTGATCCCGACGATTCGCAAAAATCAACACCCGGCCAATATTCGGACGTATGAGCAAATTATATAACACTTTGAATTTTTCATCGGCGCGAACCATATACACAAGCTGCTTAACCGTATCCACCGCCACTTGCTCAGGCTCAATTTCAACCACGTGCGGATCCGGCATCCACTGCGACGCCAACCGCATCACATCATCAGAAAGAGTGGCACTAAATAAGAGCGTCCGGCGTTTATCCTTCGGCGGCGTCTGACGGATAATAGCCTTCACATCCGGGATAAAGCCCATATCCAGCATCCGGTCAGCCTCGTCAATCACCAAGACTTCGACATCCCGCAAGCTAACAATACGCTTGCGACAAAAATCCAGCAAGCGCCCCGGTGTAGCCGCAATCAGGTCGACAGGTCCCGCCTGTAACTCACGCTCCTGCTTGTCATAGTCAGCACCACCATAAAGCGCCACATACCGCATGTTGCAGTATTTCCCAATGCCCTCAGCATCACGAATAATCTGAATCACCAACTCGCGGGTAGGAGCCAACACCAACGCGCGCGGTCGCCCACTTTGGCGATCACCCGTCACCGGATTCTGCAAAAATTGCTTGAACGTAAGCGTTAGGAAAGCAGCCGTTTTACCTGTTCCGGTCTGGGCTTTACCGGCAACATTGTGCCCTTGGCTCACTTCCGTCAATACGCGCGCTTGCACCGGTGTACAATACTGGAATCCTAAATCATGTACCGCATGCAAAATCTCATCCGGAACCCCCACGTCTTGAAAACGCAGTTTCCCCTCAACAGGCTCAACCACATAATCAGCAGGCGACCATGACGAAGCAACGTCCACCTTCGACTGAGATTGATGATCCGCTACAGGTGTCGATACCGCAGATTGTCCCGCTTCCACTTTAGGGTCACCGGAAACAGCAGACCGTTTACGACCTCTTCCGCCACGCGAACGCCGACGCTTGCGAGGCGGCGCATCACCATCACCAGTTTGAGAGGAATCAGATTTTGCAGGTCCCGGCTTTGCTCCCACTGGACGCGCAGGCGTCGGGCGAGGACGCCGCTCTTTCCGCTCAGGTGCGCTGGAAGACTTCTTCGCGGCAGGAGAACTGCCCGGACGCCATACTTCGCCAGCCTTTGAGGCTAGTGAGGGCGTGGTTGTTTTGGGGGACGTACGTGAACGCGAAGGCTTACGAGCCTGCTTGTCTGCAGGCTCGTCACTCTTCAATCGCGCAGCAATGGCACGAATCATCTTAATCGGCATAATAAACGCTAACTTTCTCTCGGGAGAGCCATCGCGCGGTATGCATTCGGAAAACCGAACCAACCATGCGAAAGAACCACACCCCCGGTTTAGCGCTTGGAGAACTGGAACCGCTTGCGTGCACCCGGCTGACCAGGCTTTTTACGCTCTTTCATGCGAGCATCACGCGTCAGGCAACCGCTATTCTTCAGCACTTCGCGCAACGAAGCATCTGCCAGCGTCAAAGCGCGGGCCAAACCATGCCGGATGGCACCAGCCTGCCCTGCAATACCGCCACCTTTTACATATGCAGCAACATCAAACTTCTCAAGCGCGTGCGTCAGCTGCAAAGGCTGTAAAATGTACTGTACCAAAGCCTCGCTCGGGATATATTCCGAGATGGGGCGCTTGTTGATCTTGATCACACCCGTTCCAGGCACCAGATTTACGCGGGCTACGGCGGTCTTACGCCGCCCCGTTGCGCTGCTTTGCTCTTTCAATTCCACAATCGTTCTCCAAACGGTTATACTTCAATCGCACGTGGCTGCTGTGCCACATGCGGATGCTCAGCTCCAGC
>SKVN01000135.1 GCA_007129405.1 Kiritimatiellia bacterium | reverse complement strand
TCGCCTCTATGAGGGTGTCATCGACCAGGGATATCACGGAGGAAATGCCATAGCGTGCGACCCGTAGCGGGCTATCGACCGTGAATCCGGTTCCCATGACCGGCATGTGAAATGTGTGTTGCGAATTAATCGTATGCATTAAAATGAAAGCCTTTCTTGTATGAACGTCCAACCATAGCTGCAATCATTCATATTTACAAGCGGTGTATGAAGCAATTTTCTTACATTCATAGTTATTGCCAGCGATCAAGCATTTGGATGGTGTACGCAGCATCAGAAACTATTCGTATCAAAATATCTTGGTCGATCAAGCGTATCGCTGTTGCAACTAGTCATGCCGAGCGGCCTCTGCTGCCGATCATGCCGGTGATCGTATCAAGGTCTTTTACGCATCGCCTTCGGGTGTGGGTGGACCGCCGGGACGTTCCCAGTCGCAGAGTGGAGCGGCTGTAACGGCAGCCCCGCCATCGACGACAAGCGTGTGCCCTGTGATTTTGGCAGCGAAGGGACTGAGGAGGAAGGCCACGCCATCCGCCACAGCCTGTTTATCCTTCACGATGTCCCACTTGAGCGGGGAAGCTGCGTCCCACATGTGAATCATATTTTCGAAGCCCGGGATTTTGGTTGCCGCTTTGGTCGCCAGCGGTCCAGCGGAGAGAGCATTGACGCGAATATTATCGCGACCGTGTCGGCGAGCAAGCGCACGCACGAGGGCTTCTAGCGCTGCTTTTTGTACCCCCATCCAGTTGTAACAGGGGTATACGTGTGTGGTGTCGAAGGTTAAAGCCACCACCGAACCACCTTTTTCCATGCGCGCGGCACCATATTTTAATACCGTGGCTAGCGAAGCACAACTGATGTGGTGGGCCAATTTGATGTCGTCAATCGAATCGGTATGGAATTCCGGTCCGAGCAGGGTGCGAGGGTTGGCAAACGCAATCGAATGCACAATGCCAGCTAGCGGTGCAATGCTCCCGAAAAGCTCTTTCACTTGCTCGATATCAGTGATGTCGCAGAAGCGGAAGTCAAGATTAGCCCGTTCTTCATCGGTAAGGGCTGCGGCCCGATCGAGAAAACGGCGTTTGATAATGTCGTTTTGCACGGTGTAGATGACGTTGCCGCCCATCGATTCAATGGTTTTGCCAATATGATATGCAATCGACTCCGGATCCAGGAGCCCCATAACCAGATAATATTTGCCTGCTTCGATCATAGCGTTTCGCGCCTTTTTACAATTTGTTAACTCAATTTCGCTAGCAACTAATACCGTATAAGCGGGCGGGTGTCGAATGTAAAAATCGTGTTAAACCTTTGTCGGGTGTCGGGTTTCGAGGGGGGGGGCGGCGGATCGGTTATTTCTGAAATTATCGGGGCAGCGATGCTCACCATAAGGTTCTCATCGCGTTGCGGTTGCGGTTTTACGATTGATATGGCAACGTTACCACATGCAATATTTCTCAAAGAGGACAGCTTGGAAAAGAACATTAACGCCTTTATCGATGGCGCGTGCGGCACGGGTCGAGCAAGGCCACCCCGTTTTGGATCTGACATGTGCAAATCCAACGTTGCAGGGATTTGTGTATGCGCAGGATATTTTATCCTCCTTGTGGGAGCAGGAGCAGTCATATGCTCCACATGCGTTAGGTCTAGGCGAGGCGCGCGCAGCCGTGGCCGCCTATTTTTGCCAACAGGGCGGCAACATCGGGCCCGAAGGTATCTGGATTGGCTCAGGTACCAGTGAGTTGTACGCACATACCATGGCAATTTTGTGCGATCCGGGAGCTTGTTGGCTGGTTCCGCAACCGGGGTATCCATTATTTGATTATGTTGCGGATTTGGCGGGGGTGCAACTCATGCACTACCAGATGGGGTGGGACGGTATGTGGTATCTGGATGCCGAAGCACTGGAGGCGGCTGCGCTGGCATCCGGCGCGCGGGCTCTGGTGGTGATTTCTCCGCACAATCCCACGGGACATGTCTGGACAGAAACGGAGCGGTCGCTGGTGATTGACTGTTGCAAACGTCATCATATGGCATTGATCGTGGACGAAGTATTTCTGGATTATCCGGTCGATCGGGCGCGTTCGGTTGCCAGTAGTGCGGGGTGTACGGACGTGTTAACGATTTGTCTCTCGGGGGCCTCCAAAGTGGCGGCTTTTCCACAGGGTAAAATTGCCTGGGCGGCAGTATCCGGGCCGGGGGCGGATGAGTTTCTGGCACGGGCAGAGTTGGCGTCGGACACATTTTTGAGCACATCGACAGTGATCCAGGCGGGACTGTCGCATTTGTTGCAGGCAGCCCCTGTGATGCAGGAGCGCATTCGTGTGCGGTGCCGGGAAAACTTGTCGGTGGCCCGCAAGCTTTTGGCAGGAACACCCATTTCGGTTTGTCCCGTACAAGCAGGATGGTCTATGCTGCTGCGTTTTCCGCAAACGCATGATGATGCGCAGTGGGCCATGGCGGCTCTTGCGCATGACGGCGTTTTAACGCATCCGGGCTATTTATTTGGTATGGAGTCTGTTAGTAAGAATCCGTTTCTGGGGGTAT
>SKVN01000076.1 GCA_007129405.1 Kiritimatiellia bacterium | reverse complement strand
GGGGGCGGAGATGCACTGAGCGGGTTGATTGATTGGAAGTGTGTTGGCTTGTGGCGAGGGCTGGGTGGTGCGCTGGCCCCGTCGCTCCGCTCCACCCAAAGCGGTAAGGTCGCTTCGCTCGTTACCGCACTCCAAAAGGGAATGCACAGCAACAAGCCGAAGTTACTCTCCTGCATCATCTGTGGGTATCCCTGGGTCGGGGCTAAGCTGTAACTTCAGGTTTTGCACACTTACTCGCCTGCACTTAATCCCCTACACTTATTCGATATCATGAGCACTGACTTTCGATTAAGCGTAAACGATCAAGTGTGCCCGAGTAAGTGTAAGAAGTTTCATCATGCATCATCTGGGCGCCTGATGCTGGGCTATCCGGGAAATTGGATGCGATCAACTCGGGGGTTGACGTAGAAGGGGATGTGCAGAAAAGTGTAGGCGTTATGTTGGAGCATATTGGGTTTACTTTTTTGTTTGGTTTTACGGCTTTGTTGATGGTGCATGTGCAGGCCCATGCCGTGCAATATCGGATTTCGTATGCTGTGCCGATTTTTATTGTCTTGCTGGCGATGCTGTATTCGGTAGCACACGAGTGGGTGCGGATGGTGCGTGGGAAGTGCCCCAAGTGCACACCATCGATTTTTTCTGCGTTTTTGGCCGTTACGGTGGGCTCTTTGCTGACGGTATTTATCGCAAATCGTGTAGGATTAGGGGTAGTGGTTGCTTCCTCGTTGGTGGGCTTCGGGGCGGCCTTGCTATTTCCCAAATGGGCCGCCGCGGCTTTTTGCGGATCTTTTGTGGGGATGCTTTCGCCCGAGTCTTTTCCGACACTTCCCCAGTTGCTTCTGGCAACATTTGCGGCTGCCGCCCTGTTTTGGGCCGGGGCACCGGTTTTTGTGGGGTTTGGCGGAAAGCTCGGCACAACGGCATTTTTTGGCTGTGTGGTAGCGGCTTGGTTTACGAATGCGCCGCTGCTGGAGGCTCCGCTGCCGAGTCGACAGATTGCCTTGTTGATTCTGTTTGTCGCCGCTCTTTCTTCAGCCGGTGCTTATGTGTTGAGTGTTCGTTGCAAACTGGGCCCCGTAATGGGGTCTGCCTTGGTGGGGCTTTTCGCGGGCTTGGTTTTCCCTTGGTTGCCCGTGTGGATGAATGGTCCTTTGCTGGCAGTGGTCGCATTTTGTGCTTCTTTTGCCGGTATGGCTAACACAGAGCGTATGCCAACGGAGTCGCATGCGCTGTTGGCAGGTTTAATTGCTGGCGGGGTTTTTGTGTTTGCGTCGCCTTCGCTGGGGGGCGCAGGAGGGAAACTGGGGACGATTGCCTTTGCGTCGACACTGGCGGCTAAACCGGTGGGCGATTTGTTGTTTCTCCTTGCCAGGCCACATATCAAAATTGCCCGTGCCTTTGCCACGGCCTTTTTGGGGAATGGGGTGCGTGATTAGGCGGTGCGGATCGCATGGGCGAGGAAGTCGCCAATTTCACTGGTGCTTCGTGCTTCGTGCTGGCGCTCGGCGGGTAATAGCTCTGCGGTGAGTAGTCCCTCTGTCAGCATGCGTTCAACGGCGGCTTCTATGGCATTGGCAGCATCTTGCTGATCGAGACTGAAGCGGAGCATCAGGGCTGCCGATAGAATTTGTGCCACGGGGTTGGCTATGCCTTTTCCGGCAATGTCGGGGGCGGAGCCACCAGCAGGCTCGTACAGACCGAATTTGCTCTCGTTCAAGCTTGCGGATGAGAGGAAACCCATGGATCCTGTGATCATGGCGATTTCGTCGGACAAGATGTCGCCGAAGAGATTCGAGCAAAGAACGACATCGAAGTCATACGGGCGCCTGATCATTTGCATGGTGGCATTGTCGATATACATGTGGTCGAGCTCGACATCCGGATAGTCTTTGGATACCGCAATGACGGTTTCGCGCCAGAGAACGGAGCAGGCGAGAACGTTGGCCTTATCGACAGAAGTAACTTTTTTGCGCCGCAAGCGTGCAGCTTCGAAGGCAATGCGGGCAATGCGTTTGATCTGGTAGCGATTATAGCGCATGGTGTCGATGGCTTCTTCCCTGTCTCCTTCGCCGGAACGCCCTTTGGGTTCACCAAAGTAGATGCCACCGGTTAATTCACGCACACATAGGATGTCGAAACCTTTGGCTGAAATGTCAGCTCGCAATGGGGAAAGATGCTCTAGTCCTTTGTGCAGTCGGGCGGGCCGGAGGTTGCTGAAAAGTTCAAAGTATTTGCGTAGTGGCAACAGCGCTGCGCGTTCCGGTTGCTGATCAGCCGGTACATTCTCCCATTTAGGGCCGCCAACAGAACCGAAGAGGATGGCATCGGCGGCTTCGCAACCTACGATGGTTTCCGGGGGTAGGGCCTTTCCGCAGAGATCAATGGCCGCACCACCGACCGGGTATTCTGTGTAGCTAAGCTCGAGATGAAATTTTTCTTCAACGGCTTTGAGTACTTTGCGGGCTTCGGCCATAATTTCGGGGCCAATGCCGTCGCCGGGGAGAACTGCAATTTTGTATGCCATGGTACTGTCCTTTCGAGGGCTCTGAAAATATATGGGATGGAAATGTAGCAGGATTGGGGCGTGTGGCAAGTTTCGAGTGTTGGACGTGAAACGTAAAGGGTGGGAATTGCCACAAAGAGCGCAGAGAGGCACAAAGGCTGATAGGCTCTGCCGTTTTTGACAGAAAGATCGGGACAGAAAAAACGGGTAGGCTTCTGAGTTCCGAATTGGGACACCCGATAAAAAACCAATTTTCACCACAAAGGCACTAAGACACAAAGATGGATAGTGGAGGGTGAGACGTTCCACTGTTTCACGTTTCATGTGCTTTGGCACGTGGCGCGACGGAGGCGGTCGTTGATGGCTTGACCGATGCCGGTTGTGGGGATGGGGTCAATGAGGATAGCGTCGAGGCCAAGTTGGTCGAGGCTTCGCAAGGCCTCATAGAGATGCTGTGCTGCTTCGGCAAGATCTCCGCTTGTAGATAGATTGATTTCAGTGTGGTACGTATGCTGCTGAACTTGCTGTGGGCCAAAAGCCAGGTGTGCGATGCGTCCATGGGAAAGTTCGGTTGCTTGTGGCGTGCCGATGAAAGCGATGGGGGTCTTGGGGGCATAATGCTTGGGCGTGGTGCCGGGTGCCGGGATGTCTTGCTGGCTGTTGGGCTGGTATCGCATAACAGGACGTTGTGTAGCGGCAGCTAATTCCGATTCTGTGATGACCCCGGGGCGAAGGAGCCAGATTTTATCTTCAGCAGGCATGACAATGGTGGATTCGAGCCCGATGTTACATGGGCCTCCATCTACAATACCATCAGGGCCACACCCCAAGGAGTCGGTCACATGTTGTGCCGTTGTGGGGCTTACGGCTCCAAAACGATTTGCACTCGGGGCTGCGAGGGGACAGGAACATAGCCGTAGAATTTCACGCATGACGGGGTGTGCGGGCATGCGGATGGCGACAGTTGGCAATTGCGCCGTCACGATATCGGGCACATCGGGATGTTTGGGGACGACGATGGTGAGGGGGCCAGGCCAAAATTGGCGAGCTAATATTTCGGCCGTCTCGGACCAGTCTTGTGTGAGTTTGTCGATTTGCGATGTTTCGTAAATGTGTACGATCAGAGGGTCGTTGGCGGGGCGCTGTTTGATGGAGAAAATTCTTTCGACGGCGGAGATGTTGCCGGCATCGGCAGCAAGCCCGTACACCGTTTCGGTTGGTACGGCGACAACACCCCCGGATTGCAGGATGCGTGCGGCTTCGGATGGTGTGAAAAAGGTCGGTTTTGTTTGGTCGGTTGTAACGATCTCAGGCTGTGCTGAAATGGTTTGCCAGAGTTGCTCTGGGCTGGTGTTGCAGTCGATGGGGCATGCTTGAATAGGTACGCCCTGTAATTGATAATGCTTTACAAGGGGCATGGTGCGTTCTCGATAAGCGGCAAGCCGTTTGGTTACGGCTGCGGTATCATCGTCTTCACGGTGTGTTCGGTCACCGCCGCTGTTCTGTCGAATGCGCGCCAGAATGGTGTCATCATCTGCCGTGAGCTGTGCGACCAAACGTACATGCAGCAACTTTTCCAGTTTGGTTGCTTGTGCTATGGTACGAGGCAATCCATTGAGAATAATAATTGCCTCGGCAGGCAGGTTTTGTAGCCATTGCTCGAGAATTTCACAGGCTACGAAATCTTCATGCGGTTCCAGAAGTCTGCTTTGCTCTAACACTTCGTGGATGATCTTACGGGCTTCTGCGGATACGTGATCAGGGGGATGTTGCCGCATGGATCTCAAATGGGACCCGAAGTCGAAATGTCGACAGGGCTTTCCGTCGAGTCCAAGCATTTGTGCCGTTTCTCCCAGCGGGGTTTTGCCTGCCCCTGTGGGGCCGAGCAAGAGTATAGCATTGGGTTTGGTTGTCATGGTTCAATCTGGCGTGCAAGTCGTTCGATGATCGCTTGGCGGGTTGCCGGAGCGATGGGTTCTGATTGTGGTTTAGAAAGTTGTTCGTTGAGGTGCTCAAGATCGGTTAGGATGACGCCTCGCAACGTTGATGGAAGGTTCAGGTTCGCACTGGCGGTGAAGAGCAGGACGGGCCATATAGGCGGAATGGGTACACCCTCGCTGTCGAGAAAGTTTTTGACTCTTTTTGCGGCGTTGCGGGTTTGTTCGATGGGGTCACGGTCGGGCAAATAGCCATCCTGCAGGAGTTGTTCATCTTCGCATGTGATATCACCCTGCCAATGTTTGGTTTCGATAATAAAGAGGGCATCTGGTGTTACCACGACATGATCTATATCGGCACCACCCTCGAAATCGCGCAAACCGCCCTTGAGGATGATACCATGAAATACGGAGAAAGAGGATGGCAGTTGCGACAGGGCACGAGCGGCAAGCTCTTCCCCGCGCGCCCCTTTCGTGTGATTGCTGATTTTGGTGCGGGCATGATTGGTCGTGGCGGCAACGCCGACAGCGACCATCACAAACAGCAGGCTTGTCACCCAATAGGGCATATCGGGATACGGTATGGCAACACGAACGAGATAGCCCATGGCGAAAAGAATGCCACCAATAGGCCATAGGCTTTTGAGTAGACCGAGTCCGCGTGAGCGCGCGCCGGGACTACCGTACATTTGCGGAAGCGAGTGATTGGGTGTTGGCATTGCTGACATGGTGATAATGCGGCTTAAAAGCGCTTAGGGGCAGCATACGGGCGTTGGTGTTGTTATGGCGATCACCAGCATGGCGGTCAGGATGCCGACGATACAACCCATTAATACTTCCAGGCGCGTGTGTCCGAGCAGTTCCTTTAATTTTACTTCTGAGAGGTGGTGTTCCTTGAAGAGTTCTTCGATGATGTCATTCAGAATGCCTGCCTGCTGTCCGGCGGCTCTGCGGACCGTGGAGGCATCGAACATGGTGATCATGGCAACCACGAATGCGACAATGGTTACGGGTTGATCGAAACCGGCGGTTAGTCCGATGGAGACAGCCATTCCGGTGGCGAGGGCCGAATGTGCGCTGGGCATACCGCCTGTGCTGACCAGATACTTGAAGTCGAGCTTCCGTGTTTTGGTGAGCGCGCATAGCATCTTGGTGCCCTGTGCGATGGTCCAGGACCAGAAAGATGCCCAGAAACAGGGATTGTGGAAAATCTCTACGATATGTGTATCCATCATAATTGCGTTCCTTGCTGCTAACAGGGTTTTGTCGGATTGTCTCGGAAATTCTAAATTGGTCAAACCATTAATTGGGTGTCTCGCCTTTGTTCTTCGAGCTACGTCGGGGGCAGCTGGGGTTGGGGCAGAGTTCTGGGTGAGAGAGGTGGGCGAGGACGCCGGACTGCGGACGCCCGATGCCGGGTGAGTGGGGAGGTTTCGTTATGGTCTTATCCCCAGAAACAGCCATGTTTGTCCTCTTCAACCACGCTGAGGAAATCGCCGAGCGCATCGACCGTGGGTGTTGGCGGATACCGATGCCATTTGAGATCTGCCCGCAACCAGTAGATCTTCCAAATATCGGCTTTTTTGGAATATGTTGCTTTCGCAAAGGGCAATTCCAGCTTTACCTCAGGCTTGTCAAAACGTGGGCGGATTTCAAAGAGAATCACGCTTTGGTTCTCAATCTTAAACGCAATATCCAGTTGATCGCGAATCTCCGGGCGTGGTCTCCTGGGTTCGATAAACTGCGAAACCTCTGTTGCAACCTTCTTTTGTTCAAATTCGCTAAATGCCATTTGTCTAGTTCCTCGATTCGCGTACGTGATTTATGTCGCCTTTTCTTTTAGATCAGCCTGCATGTTTTCGCGTTATCGCGATGTGGTGTCGTATGCCGCTTGGCCTTCCTTCACCATGCGATCAGCGTATTTCGATTCCATAGAACGATAACGCGCCAATAATTCTTGTGTGTTATGGCCGCATTGTTTAGAGATGGCCCGCCGCGTTTTTCGTATCGACTCGATTGCCGGATCTTTTTTCATTGGGTGGCCTCCTTCTCGCGTACGAGTTCCATTGGTGTTGCCAGCGTGGGAACATGTAGGCCCAGCAAGGTGTTTACGTGACGGATATGCTCGCGTTTGTTTGCATTGGCCAGATGTAAACAGTTCCATGTCAAAAGAAACTGGCAGCAATGAACGGAGGCGAGTGCAAGATGCAATGCGTCACCCTTTGGATCATTCGGCATAAGATTGTGATCAATATAGGTTTGCATAATTTCTGCGATTGATGTCGTGACCGGCAGAATGGGGGTATCTTTGATAAGAGACAGGCATTCTTTCTGCTTCGGGTGTGCACCCTGTTCTAGCTCGTCAATAACGGCGATACTTGTGACAGGGGCATAAAACGCGCGATGGTCCTTCCACCATTGGCGTGTCCATTGGCGGCGGGCGACCATATCCGCTTCTTTGCGGACTTCATGATAGAAGCTCGGTATTGTGGTTTCAATATAGACGCGTGGTTTCATGTTTAAACGGTACCCCGTTCGGTTTCCAGCGTCAAGAGTGGTGGGGGGCGTTGAAAATATGTTGGATGCAATTGTATGGCGCAGTTTGTTGAGCTGATTGCTTCAGCCGAGCCGGAAATCGTGCGGTTTGTGTCCAGATAAAAGCGGCCGTGTGTTGCGAAAACCAATGGTCAAGGGGCAATCGAACTTTCGTGATGTTCATCTGCACGGGGGCCGGGCGACGCGTGCAATGGATGCGATGCCTTGAGTGGAGCGCGAGGATACTGGACGCCGGGTAAGTGGGCAATGTTGAGTGGGACATTGTGGCGCTTTTGGGTGGTTTTAATGGTGCGGTGTGACGGTGTGTCGCATATGGGCAGAGGTTTATTTGTGCGTGATAAATGTTGTAAAGAATTGATATTTAGTGTGATAGATTGTTTTTGGTTGTTTCTATTTTTGGGGTTGGCACGGGATTTGCTGTTAGATTTGTCGGTATATTTTGTCCTTGGAGATTATATGTGAATGTATAGGACAGAGACAGGGATGACCAAGGGAGGAGATTTGTTATGGCTAAGGTATTAGGTATTGATTTGGGCACGACGAATTCGTGCATGGCGGTGATGGAGGGCGGCGAGCCCGTTGTGATTCCGAGTGCGGAAGGAAACCGGACAACGCCTTCGGTTGTGGCGTTTGCGAAAAATGGCGAGCGTTTGGTAGGTCAGGCTGCAAAGCGGCAGGCGGTGACGAACCCTAAGCATACGGTGTTTTCAATCAAACGTTTCATGGGGCGCAAATACGATGAGGTTGCGCATGAAATTTCGTTGGTGCCGTATGAAGTGGTGAAGGCTCCTAACGGGGATGCGCATGTAAAGATTGAGGACAAAACGTATTCTCCACCGGAGATTTCGTCGATGATTTTGCAGAAGCTGAAGTCGGATGCCGAACAGTATCTGGGCGAAACGGTTACGCAGGCGGTGATTACGGTTCCGGCTTACTTCAATGATAGTCAGCGTCAGGCAACCAAGGATGCTGGACGCATCGCCGGTTTGGAAGTTTTGCGTATTATCAATGAGCCGACGGCGGCTTCCCTGGCTTACGGCTTGGACAAGAAGAAGGAAGAGAGTATTGCTGTATATGACTTTGGCGGGGGTACGTTTGATATTTCGATACTGGATATTGGTGATGGTGTATTTGAGGTAAAGGCCACGAATGGTGACACGCATTTGGGTGGTGACGACCTGGATCAGGCGGTCATTGATTGGTTGGTGGATGGTTTCAAGAAGGAGCAGGGCATTGACTTGTCCAAGGATACGATGGCATTGCAGCGCTTGAAAGAGGCTGCCGAAAAGGCCAAATGCGAACTTTCGAGTTCCCAGCAGACGGACATCAATTTGCCGTTTATTACGGCAGATGCTGAAGGTCCGAAACATTTGAATGTCACGCTTTCGCGTTCGAAGCTGGAGCAGCTCACGGAGTCGTTGGTGCAGCGTAGTGAAGGTCCTTGTCGTTCTGCTTTGAAGGATGCAGGCGTTCCTACTGTAGATGAAGTGATTCTGGTGGGTGGGTCGACGCGTATGCCGAAGGTGCAGGAAACCGTCAAAGCTTTGTATGGCAAGGATCCGCACAAAGGGGTGAATCCAGATGAAGTGGTTGCCATAGGTGCTGGTATTCAGGGTGGTATTCTGGCAGGGGATGTAAAGGATGTGCTGTTGCTGGATGTGACGCCGCTTTCCCTGGGTATTGAAACGCTAGGTGGCGTCATGACGACGCTGATCGAGCGTAATACCACGATCCCGACTAAGAAGAGCGAAATTTTCAGTACGGCGGCTGATAATCAGCCTGGCGTGGAGATTCATGTGCTGCAAGGAGAGCGCAAGATGTCGGGCGATAATAAATCCATCGGCCGTTTCAAGCTCGATGGCATTCCTCCGGCTCCGCGTGGTGTGCCACAGATCGAAGTTACCTTCGATATTGATGCCAATGGTATTTTGAACGTGTCGGCGAAGGATCTGGGTACCGGCAAGGAACAGAAAATTACGATAACGGCTTCGAGTGGCTTGTCGGAGGAAGAGGTCAAGCAGATGGTTTCCGATGCGGAGCGTCATGCCGAAGAGGATAAGCAGCGTCGGGAGGCGGTTGAGACGAAGAACATGGCTGAAAATGTTGTGTATCAGACCGAAAAGATGTTGGCCGAGCATGGTGACAAGGTGGATGCAGCGAAGAAGGAGCCAGTAGAGCAGGGCATTGCGGCTTTGAAGTCTGCCTTGGAGGGTGGTGACACGGCAGAGATCAAGAGCAAGATGGATGCCTTGAATCAGGCCATGCAGGCGATTTCGCAGGAGATGTATGCGCAAGCGCAATCGCAGCAGGAGGCGCCGGATGCAGAGGCCGGTGCGCCACCCGCCGATGAGGATGCATCTTCCTCGCAGAAGGAGTCGAAGGACAAAGATGGCGTCATTGATGCCGACTTTGAGATGGTCGACGAGGATAAATAATCTTGGTTACAGCGTGTCCGTCGCGCGGTTTTGATCCGTGCGGCGGATTCTCTGTATGTGTTCAACAAATCCCGGATCACCGGGAAAAAACAAGGGGAGAAGACAGAAAAATGAAGATCAAACCATTAGGTGATCGTGTGTTGGTGAAGCCTGCAGAGGCGAAAGAAGTTAGCAAGGGTGGCATCATTATACCGGATACGGCCAAAGAAAAGCCGCAAGAGGGTGTTGTCGTTGCCGTAGGCACCGGTAAGCTGGATGACAATGGTAAAGTGATTGCGTTCAACGTGAAGAAGGGTGATCGCGTATTGATGCCGAAGTACGGCGGAACGGAAGTGAAAATCGACGATCAAGAGTATCAGATCATTCGCGAGGAAGATATCCTCGGCGTAATTGGTTGAGTTAAACATATAAAACACAAGGAGATTAGACATGGGTGAAGGAAAACAGCTGAAATATGATGCCGAAGCACGGCAGGCTATACTGACGGGAGTTGAGAAGTTGAGTCGTGC
>SKVN01000121.1 GCA_007129405.1 Kiritimatiellia bacterium | reverse complement strand
GGAATACCTCACGTGGATGCACCAAGCTCGCATCTAAAATACCGGATGTCACATCAATCGGCTCGCATCTGAGCTGATTCTTGCGATCCAGGATCAACACCCAGAATATTTCTTTCTCAAGAGCGGATGTCCTGTCCCTCATCAGAATATAAACATCCTCAGGACGACGCACACGAGGTCGCTCAACCTGCTCTTCTGCCCTAATGTGTTGTGCCAAAACAAAGGCCGCTTTCAAAATTTGCGCCTTCGTGTTACTGATGCCTTTTACCGAGCATAGTTCAGACACCGAAACCGACGACAGAGACAATAAAGACCCATATTTCCGTAAAAGCATACGCGCTAACTCAAACGCATTGACACCTTTGATGCCCGTGCGCAGTAGTAGTGCGAGCAAAACATCAGGTGGTGCATGCTCAATACCAACCCGCTCTGCATATTCACGAGGACGGCTTTTGGAAGGCAAATCCTGAATTCGGACGCTTCTTCCATCTGGGATATAACTGGGTTCAGCCAAGCGTGCTTTATGCGATTCTGAGCTGTACACTTCCATTTTCCCTCCAGATATTCTCGATATCAATAGCAAGTTTACTTATATCATGCTCGGCCGCGGGAGACAACCACGTGACATCCGCTTGATGCCGGAACCAAGTCCGCTGCCGCTTCGCCAGACGGTTCGTGCGCACGACAGTCCGCTCCTGTGCTTCCTTTACAGTAATCTGTCCATCCAAAACGGCAAAGGCCTCTGCATAACCAATCGCCTGATTAGCAGTTTCAGAAAGCGTGGCATATTCATTTCGCAGACCCCTCGCCTCCTCCAATAAGCCCGTCTCATACATGCAGGCAACTCGCCTAGCAATCCGGTCACGGAGCATATCGTTGTCTGGCAACAACCCCACAAAAGGTATTCTGTCCCCATTCTCTTTCCATGTCCTCCGCGGTTCTGCTCCCGATGACGACGCATGATACGACTGTTCAATTGCACGGATCAAACGGCGAGGATTCATTGGATCTGCCAATGCGAGCAAGGCATCCGCGTTCCGTTCCCGCAAAACGTCCTGCAATCCTTCGATGCCTTTATCTGCCATGATGCCTTCCCAATGCTTACGTGTAACAGATGCCGCAGCACAGGTATCCAACCCTTGTGTCAACGCCTTGACATAGAGACCGCTTCCACCTACTACGATTAGGGGCATTCCAGGGGGAAGTTCTGCCATTTGCTTTCCCACAAGTTGCAAGTACTGCCAAACATCAAAAACTTGGTCAGGAGCCACGAGATCAACACCAAGGTACGGAATGTGTCCCCGCTCACGCCGAGACGCTTTAGCCGTTCCAATGTCCATACCCTTGTAGACAAGCATGGAGTCGGCAGACAAAATTGCAGCTTGCATACGCTCCGCCAGCAAGTGGCCTACATCAGACTTGCCGGAAGCAGTCGGTCCCACCAGCACAAATGCTTCCCGCACAAGCATGTTATTTCTCCCCTATGACTTACGTGCAAGATACTCGGCGCGCGCCATAAGAAACTGTGACCACAAAAGAATCCCCACACCAATACAAATGGCACTATCCGCAACATTAAAGGCAGGAAAGTGACGTCCGCGCCAGTAGAAATCGAGGAAGTCAACGACATACTGAAGCCGTACTCGATCTATAAAATTGCCAACAATGCCCCCAGCCAAAAGACCAAATGCGATCCGATCCATTGTGCAATCACGAAAAAAATACCGCTGCCAGATAACTAGGATAATTAGCACCACGAGAGACAACCCCGCCAACCAAAAATGCCCATCAGAAAACAAGCCCCATGCTGCACCGGTGTTTTGGATGTATCGCAGATCAAAGAAACCGTCGATCAGTATAATATTCTCGAACAAATCGAGATGCTGTCGCACAAGAGACTTAGTCCATTGATCAAAAAAGACCACACAAATTGCCAGTATTAAAGGCAACACAATCGACTTCTCCCTGAATCAAATGCGACAAAATCAATAATGACGGTGATCCGTCATATTGGGCTTCTGCTCGACTTTCGACTGACACTCCACACAGCGGCGCGCAAATGGCAACGCCTTCAACCGCGGGGTTGGGATAATGCATCCGCAATCCTCGCAAATACCGTACGTTTTATTGCGAATACGCTCCAACGCCTCATCAATCTCAAAAATCGAATCCCCTTCACCAGCCGCAAGTTTAAGCGCCAACTGCCGTTCAAATGCATCCGTACCATCCTCTTCTGGATTCACTTCGTCAGCGCGCGTTAAAGATGCACCACGAAGATAAGCAATTTGCCGAAGCAACTCAGCCCGAATACGCATAAGCATTTCTTCAAACATGACAAGCTGCTTATCGGTGAGACGCCGTGATGAAGTCCGTTTGGGCATGGTTTTCGTTTTTTCCACACGCGCTTGCTTCGCCTTGGCAGCGGCCTTGCGAGCCTCTACGGCACGAAAGATAGATGCATGATCCGTGTGCGAGAAGGGAGACTTCGTTGCGTTCTTATCCTTGTCCTTAGCCTTACGCGCTGTGCTACCCGCAGCTCTGGGCGCACTACGCTTGCTGCCCGCCATCAAATCCGATGACTTGCCCCGCTTCGACGCTGC
>SKVN01000046.1 GCA_007129405.1 Kiritimatiellia bacterium | reverse complement strand
TGGACCGCGCGAAAGCACTGGATGGGGAAGATGATTTTCGGTTGGTTGCCTTCCGTCGCGTTCTGAAAGATGTTGCCGGTAGTGAACCGGATAAGGTGAAGCGGATGCAGATGGGATTGAGCGATCTGGCGGTTGAGCCATTGGTGGAGCGAGATGTGCAAACGGCCTTTGGAGCGGTGAAAATGTAATCGGTTTTGGTAAATGAAACCCAAACCTTTGGATTAGTGGGAACCAATTATGCAATATATAGATTTACATTGTCACATGTCATCCCGAACAACGGATGATTATCATATGATGGCGTTGACAGGCTGTGTCGCAATCACGGAACCTGCGTTCTGGGCTGGTTACGACAGTTGTACGCCAGATTATTTCCGGGATTACTTTCACCGTTTAACGGATTATGAACCGAAGCGTGCAGCACAGTATGGTATCCAGCATTATGCCTGGCTTTGCCTGAACCCGAAGGAATCCGAAAATCGGAAAATGGCGAAAGCGGTCTTGCAAATCATTCCGGAATTTATGGATAAGCCCAATATTTTGGGGATTGGGGAGATCGGCTTGAACCGGGTGACGCGCAATGAGTTAGCCACTTTCATTGAACATGTGGATCTGGCGATGCAGACGAATGAGTTGATTCATATTCACACACCGCATTTGGAGGATAAGTACAAGGGCACCAAGGTGATGGTGGATACGCTGCTTTCGGATAAGCGGGTGACGCCTGGACGGGTGATGCTGGATCATGCCGAGGAGCATACGCTCGAAATGATTCTGGGAAATGGATTCTGGACGGGATTGACGCTGTATCCGACAACCAAGGTGACGCATGGACGTGCCGTTGACATGATCGAACGGTATGGCACGGAACGTATTTGTGTGGCTTCCGCTTGTGACTGGGGGCCGAGTCATCCGATCGCGGTACCGGAGTTTATTGCGGAAATGCGGCGTCGGGGACATTCGGAGGAAACCATTCGCAAGGTAGTGTATGAAAATCCTACGGAATTTCTGTCGCAGTGCCCGAAGTTCAAGTTGAAGCATACGGAGCCGGGGGCGGTGCTGCGGTTTGTCTAGTTCGTGGGTTGGGCGTTGGATGAATTGAAAGTGTTGAATTTGTCGGGTGCGCTGGGTGGTGTGCGCTCCGCTTGGATGAAAGCGGTAAGTTCGCTTCGCTCGTTACCGCACTCCATACTGGTTTTGTGGCTGATATGGAGTGCGGCGATAAAAATCGCCGCTTTGGGTTGGCACGGAGTGCCGTGGTCGGAGATGGGGTGAGCGTGTTTGATTGATCGCTGCGTTTTGATCTGGTGAGCGCAGTTACAGGAACGGCTAACAATCAAGTTACAGGTTATCTGTAGCTTAGGGAGTTTTGATGCGGATAGGGCCAGACATTCATCTTACGTATTGCACAAACATTCATCCTGGCGATGATTGGGCGCAGGTGCAATCCAGTTTGGCGGAGTATGGTCCGCGCGTGAAGCAGCGTGTGTCGCCGGATGCCCCCTTCGGGATTGGTTTGCGGCTGTCCAACAAGGCCTCGGAGGAGCTGTTGGTCGGCGATCGGATGCAAGCTTTTCGAGCGCAGCTCGCGCGCGATGGATTGTATGTGTTTACCATGAACGGATTTCCGTATGGATCGTTTCATCGGACAGCGGTCAAGGAGCTGGTGCATGCGCCAGACTGGCAAACGGCAGAACGCGGCGATTACACGATTCGTTTGGCACGTATCCTGGCAACTTTATTGCCAGATGGCATGACCGAGGGCAGTATTTCGACAAGTCCGCTTTCCTACAAGCCTTGGATAAACAATGGGGGCGAAGTGTCGCCGGTTTATCGGGCGAGTGTGGCGCAGCTTGTGCGCGTAACCCAGGCGTTGATAGAAATCGAGCGTGAGACGGGCAAGTTGATTCATGTCGATCTGGAGCCGGAGCCGGATGGATTGCTGGAAACCGCGGATGAGGTGTGTGCATTTTTTCGTGATCACTTGCTCGCTTATGGGACGCAGTGTTTGGGGGATGTTGCCGGTCTGTCCGAGGAAGATTCCCGGCAGGCATTATTACGCCACATCGGTGTATGCTTAGACACATGCCACTTGGCGCTGGAGTACGAGACGCCTCGTGATTTTGTTGCAAAGATGCAGGATATGGACATTCGGGTCGGCAAGGTGCAGATCAGCTCTGCTTTGCAGGTGTTGCTTGATAAAGATCCCACCGACCTTGTGTCGTTGGTGAATGAAGTTCCAGATGACTCGCATCGTCCACATCTCAACGTTTTCCCCCACCGACACAAGGTCGGCGGGCGAGTGAAAGTGCAGGATCTTTCTCGTATTCTTGCGCCTTATGTGGAGTCCACCTATTTGCATCAAGTGATCCAGCGGAATGCAGACGGGATACTTGTGCGTTATCGTGATTTACCGGAGGCACTAGAGGGGCTGCCTGTGGATGGCTCGGGGGCCCGGGAGTGGCGTGTCCATTTTCATGTACCCGTGTTTACAGATTCCTGCGGCGCTTTTTCAACTACCCGGCAAACGATTCTGGATACGTTCGACCTGCTGGCCGAAGATCCTTTTACACAGCATTTGGAAATTGAAACGTATACGTGGGAAGTTTTGCCGCCGGAGCTGAAGGCGGATCTGACCGAATCGATCGCGCGTGAATTTGCGTGGACGTTGTCGGCAATTCCGCAAAGCCTGTCGAAAGGTGGGACGTTGTGAGCGCGGATATGGCGCCCCGTTCCTTGCTCTCTGTCTTATGGGGGCATGTACGGTTGGCGAGGCTTTCGAATCTGCCGACTGTGATTACCAATGTGGCAGCCGGAGCTGCACTGGCTGACGCTTTGTCGGGCGAAGCCTTCTCTCCTCTTGCGCTTCTTGTTTTATCGCTGGCGATGGCTATGTTTTATACGGGGGGCATGTATCTGAATGATTACGTTGATTATGGTGTTGATTGTCGGGAGCGCCCGGAGCGCCCTTTACCTACGGGGGTGATTTCCCGCAAAACAGCCCTACGTTTTGTGATCGGGTATTTTGTTGTGGGCCTTTTGCTCGTGGCCTATGCGCGGTTGTGGGCCTTGGTTCCAGGTGCCGTTCTGGTTGCGGTAATTATTTTGTATGATTGCTGGCACAAGAACAATCCCTGGAGTCACTGGACGATGGCTTTGGCTCGGAGTTTGGTTTACGTCACGGTCTTTGTTGCATTGGGGGGCACGGATATTACTTATCTCTTGATAGCGGCTATTCTGATGCTGTTGTATGTGGCCAGCCTAACGTATATCGCGCGCTCCGAGACCGGAACCGATTTCCGGCGCTATTGGCCGATCTTGCTGCTTTTGCTTCCTGCTGCCTATTTTGGGTGGCAGGCGCGTGGCTTGTTCCTGCTTGTGCCGTTGGCTTTTGCCATGTGGTGCGGCTGGAGCTTATGGTTTGTATATCGCGGGAAGAACAAGTCCATCGGTGGCGGGATTGTCCGTTTGATTGCGGGGATTGCATTGCTGGATGCGATGGTGCTTGCTACGGGCGGGTTCGGCTTTCTCGCTGCGGCGGCAGTCTGTATGTTTATGCTTACGAGGAGCTTGCAAGGATTTGTGGCGGGGAGTTAATCATGCATAAGACGGTGGTAATAGATGTGGTGGGGCTGACGCCGGAGTTGATCGGCGCGCATACCCCCCATTTGCGTGCATTTGTGGAAGCGGGCAAATGTGCCAGTGTGGAACCGATGTTGCCGGCGGTGACATGTTCCGCGCAATCCACGTATCTAACAGGTCTCTGGCCGGAGGCGCACGGCATTGTCGGGAATGGTTGGTATTTCCGGGATGAGGCAGAAGTAAAATTCTGGCGACAATCGAATAAACTGGTGGGGGGGGAGAAGGTGTGGGAGACAGCGCGCAAGCTGGATCCTACTTTCTCCTGTGTTAAGCTTTTCTGGTGGTACAATATGTATTCGACGGCGGACTGGAGCGTAACACCGCGTCCCATGTATCCGGCGGATGGTCGTAAGATTCCGGGTATTTATACCCAGCCAGCGGATCTGCGTGATACGCTGCAGCAGCAATTGGGGCAATTCCCTTTATTCAAATTCTGGGGGCCGGGTAGTTCGATCGAATCCTCAGAGTGGATTTCTGCTTCTGCGCAATATGTCGAGACGCAACATACACCGACGTTAAGTCTCATATACCTTCCGCACTTGGATTATTGCCTGCAACGTGTCGGTCCCGATGTGGAGTTGGTGGCGCAGGAGCTGCGGCAAATTGATCGTGTATGCGGTGAGCTCATCACGTTTTACGAGGCGCGGGGTGCGCGTATTCTGCTGCTGTCGGAGTATGGCATTATGCCGGTGTCGCGCCCCGTGCATATTAATCGTGTATTGCGCGAAGCGGGGTTCCTCGCTGTGCGCGAGGAACTGGGGCGGGAGTTGCTGGATGCGGGGGCATCGCGCGCGTTTGCGGTGGCGGATCATCAGGTGGCGCATGTATATGTCGCGCGTCCGGAGGATGTGGTGGCGGTGAAGAGCTTGCTCGAGGGCATCGAGGGTATCGAGTTTGTATTGGATGATGAGGGTAAGCATGCGCACCATTTGGCGCATGCGCGAGCAGGGGATTTGGTGGTGGTGGCGGAAAAAGACGCCTTCTTTAGCTATTATTATTGGCTGGATGACGCACGCGCCCCGGATTTTGCGCGGTGTGTGGATATCCATCGCAAGCCCGGCTATGACCCGGCAGAGTTGTTTTTGGATCCTGCCATCCGCTTTCCCAAGGGAAAAATTGCCTGGAAACTATTGCAAAAAAAACTCGGGTTTCGGTATTTGCTGGATGTGATTCCATTGGATGCCAGCTTGGTGAAGGGGTCGCATGGGCGATCGGCTGGGGATATCCGCCGTGATCCGGTGCTGATATCGAATCACCCGGCGTTGCTGGATAGAGAGCGATATGCACCCGTTGATGTCCGTGATGTGATTCTGGCGCATTTGCGTGATTGCGTTCATTGAATGGGTGGTGTCAGATATCGTCATATGCTTGTCAGGGAAAATCATTCACATTGCGCTGGAATTGGTGTCTACTAAAGCTGGTGTCGAAACGGAATAAAACGTGAGGGTCATATCAATGAAGTTTAAGAGAAGCTGTTTCCTTTTGGGTGTAGGGTTATTGTTTACTGCGCATGCGCATGGATCGTTTTATACGGAGTCTTCGATCTTTTCTACGCGTCCTAGCGAAACGGCGACGATGACGTCGATCGATCGGTTTGGTCCTGTGGGGTTGGGTCTTGAGCTGCATCAGCCCGCCTTTGTCATGAAAATAAAAAATGTGGAGGAAGGTTCTCCAGCGGCAGCGACTGCACAATTGAAGCGTGGCCAGATCATTGAAAGTATTAACGGTGAGCGTCTGCGAGATATTGATCCGCGGATTCTGTTGGCGAATATAATCACAGAAGCGGAAGCACGCGATGGTGTGATTACGCTGGTGGTGCGAGATGATGAAGATTCCATGGTGCGTAATGTTACGGTACGCATACCTGTGTTGGGATCCTACAGCCCGACCTGGCCACTGAACTGTCAAAAATCGGATCGTATCGTGCGGGATCTGGCTGCGTGGACAGCAAGTCGGCAGCCTGGGATTACAACCGATGGCGGAATGCGGATGCTTTTTTTACTTTCCACGGGAGAAGAAGAAGATTTGGCGGTCGTGCGTGAATGGATTCAGGAGCTTGCGCAACGCCACGCAGACCAGGAGGTGATTGGTGCTGGCGTCAATTGGCATTTGGGATACGGTTCCATTCCCGTGGCAGAGTATTATTTACGTACGGGCGATGAGACCGCGTTACCATTGATTCGGGGCATGGTTCGTGCGGCAGAACAGAACTATATGCCCGGCGGCTGGTCGACCCGCGGGTTCGGAGAATGGCGCTATATGGGCGGTGGGCGTATGAGTGCCGCGGGTGTGCATGTGACGACGTTCCTGCTTCTGGCGCAGGAGTGCGGCGTAGATGTCGATCCCGATATCTTGCATGATTCTTTGCGCCTTTTTATCCGTTTTGCTGGTCGTGGGAATGTTGCCTATGGGGATCAGCGGCCCGAGACAGGATATACGGACAATGGGAAGAATGGTGCGTTGGCCTTCACGATGGCGGCTGCGGCTGCGGTATCACCAGAAGGGGAAAACTCCAAGTATGCGCAGGCGCGGGATATGTCGGCGATGCGCGGGTTTTATTCCACCCATTGGATGTTGCATGGTCATACTGGTGGTGGCGTGGGTGAAATCTGGCGGAGTGCAGCCATGGGGCTTGTGTATCAGCAGGAGAACGCCCGTTATCGCTCCTTCATGGATAACCGGATGTGGTTTTACGAGCTTTCCCGGCGTTTTGATGGATCGTTTGGTATTCTGGGCGGGGATATATTCGGCACGCCGGGGCGTTATGACAACACGAACTGGGGCGTGACGATGGGGCTGACCTATACGGTGCCTCGTCGCACGCTACGGATTACGGGTGCACCTCCTACGGAGCATAGCCGGCGCGTGAACCTACCGTCTCAGGTTTGGGGGACAGCAGCCGACAATGTATTTTATTCCTTGCAGCCTGCGCGTCCGACCCAAGGGGAAGCACCGGATGTGCGCGGGGAGCGGCTTGATGACAATTCTGGGCAGGTAATCATGCGGCGGATATCAGGCGGCGATGAGGCTGTTGTGCGTAAATACATGCACCATCCAGACCCGGAGTTACGGCGAAGCGCCTATCGTCGGATGGGGCGCATGCCGGATTTGGTATTGGAAGCCCTGCGGCACGAGGATGCGCGTGTGCGGTTCGTTGGCGCGGCAGCCGTAGATAGTCATGGCAGTGCGCGAACGGATGAAGCATTTGAAGTTTTACTGGAAATGATCAACAACCCCGAAGAGTCCTGGTGGGTGGTCGATCGCGCCTTGCAGGCGTTACGTCATGCGGATAACGAGAAGTTGAAACCACATACGGAGCGATTGCTGTATTGGGTACTTCATGAGGATTGGTGGATGAGCAGCGCGGCGATACAAAGAGTTATGCCATTGGCTGCGCAAGGGCATGAGCCCCGGGAGATATTGCGTACCGTCGGTCGCGTTGTGGCATCTAATCAGCGTTTTGGTCGTTGGCGCCCACGCATTTTTACCGATGGCTTTGAAAATGCGTCACCCGAAGTGCAGCATATGCTACTAGCTACATTGAGCACGATTTATCAAGCGTGGCCCCTCGCCACGGATGTGTATCGTGATCCACGGCATCCTGAGTCGGAGCGCGACTTTATCAATGATATTGCGGGTGCGATAGCCCGGCAAGATGGCGGTCTGGATCGACTTTACGCATTGTCGCAACAGCGTTACCCGGATCAAACATTGGCGCACCGCGACTTGTTTTTGGGAAGTCGACGGATCGAGGAAAACCCTGCCATGCAGGCGCGTTTGATTCCGTTGACGCGTGATGAGTTGATACCCGAATTCGTGGTTGCGAATGCGGCCCGCTTGATGCAGGTGTATGATCGTCCCGACCACAGGGCAGAAGGGACACTGAATGAGTTGATTTCCTTGTACCGCCGAATTGGCGTTCACACATACGATTGGCACGATTATGGTCCGGAGCGGACGGAGATGGAGTGGGAATATCACACGTTTGATCCAGTTGAACAACCGCCACTTGGGCAGGAACGACGTCGATTGGGACGTTACAGAGATATTACCTATCCTGCAGGCATGGAGAATTGGAATCAGCCCGATTTTAATGCGTCGGCGGCGGGTTGGCAGCGTGGTCTAGCCCCCTTTGCCTCGCTGGGCGGGGAACTACGCCCGGTTGGTGGTTGTCGTAGACACGAAAATCGCGGGCATGATTTTTGCGGTTGCGGAGAGCAGCCGAATACCCTCTGGGACAAGGAAGTTCTCATGATACGTGGAACATTCGAGATTCCGCCGTTCGAGGAAGGGTATCTGCACCAGATCCTGGTGGGGGGGTCGTCGCATGTCGGTTTTGGCGATGGCACGCATATTTATGCGAATGGCCAGCGGGTTTTTCATAGCACGCGTGCCGTCGATCGCCGTGAAGGTGGGCGACGTATCGGGGCGACGATTGGACGAGATAGTTGGTCGCATTTCGAGAGTGGCCGTACGCATCTGGCCGCCCGGAGCTTTTTGAAATATTACGAGCAGGGGGGGCGTTATGGCAACTACCTGACCATCTTTTTGCGGCGGATGCAGATTCCGCCCTTGTGGGATGAAATGATCAAGGGATTGCGTTTGACGGGATTGCGCAGTTCAGAGTGGCAGGAGCTGCAAGATCCGGATACGAACGTGGATCCGGAGAACAATCTTTACGTTTGGGATGGCCGGGTTACCTCGAATCCAGCCGTGGTTGGTGTTTGGAAGGCGTTTGATCAGGTTCCTGCCAAGGATACATTTGACCCAGCGAATCGTCAGCGCCCATCGCGCGGTTGGCGCCCGATGTTGCAGGAAATCGAGTTGGCAAATAATTTGCGAACAAGCGAACCGTTGCTCGTTTGGACAGGTAGCAAGCTTCTGGATGTTGGGCGGAGAGAAGCGCTTGCGGTCGAGCATGTGCAGGTTGAAGGCAAAGATTACTTGTTTATCGAAACGGGTGGGTTTCGCCCGGATCGGGCCGTCGGATGGACAACCCCCTGGCTGGTATTCGAAAAGCAGTAGTTCCTGGTTCTCCGATGAACTTGGGTCGGCCCAGATGATGCATGTTGAAAATTGTGTGTGTGGGTGTGTGCGAGGAAATGCTATCCCACATACTCACGCACTCACATACCCACATACTTTTCAATGTTTAATTTTGGGGATAGGCAGACAATAACACAATATGTAGTACGACAAACTGAAGGTACTGGCTACTAAGGGCACTTGGGCAGCCCAGATGATGCGGGAGTGAAACTTGGGCTTGTTGCTGCATTTTTTTTTGGAGTGCGGTAATCCTCCTTCGCGAATACGCTACGGCGGGACAGGCGAGCGAAGCGACCTTACCGCTTTCATGTAAGCGGAGCGCGAATCACTCAGCGCCCCTGCCTAAATCAACGCCATCGGGCGAGCCAACGCCCTTGCCAGGTCTCCGACCCCGGCACTCCGTGCCAATCCAAAGCGGTGATATCTCACCGCACTCCAAAGAGGTCCAACATAGTGCAGAGTAGAGAACGAAACCCACAACATCTTGTGTCTAACGCGGATTATTTTATGGTCGGGGTTATTTGGTTTTTGCGTTTTCTTCCTGCATGAAGAGCTTGTATTCGACGCTGTCGAGCAATGCCAGCCAGGATGCCTCAATAATATTTTCTGAAACCCCGACAGTGCCCCAGGTTTGCTTCCCATCGCTGGATTCAATCTGCACCTGTGTGGTGGCGGCGGTTGCTTCCTGCGGATCGAGGATACGCACGCGGAAATCGGCGAGTTGCACTTTTTCGATTTCGGGGAAGAACGGGCTAATGGCTTTTCGTAGCGCACCATCGAGCGCATTGACGGGCCCATCGCCTTCGGCGACGGTATGGGCAACCGTGCCCTTGACGCGCACTTTGACGGTGGCTTCGGAAACACAAGGCTCATCCGCCCCGCGCTTTTCGACGACCACCCGAAATCCTTCCAGCTCAAAGAATGGCTTGTGCTTTTTCAATACTTTTTGCACCAGGATTTTGAAGGAGGCATCCGCGGCCTCAAAGGTGTAGCCTTTGTGCTCGAGCGCTTTGAGCTCTTTGAGAATGGCGGCAGTCTCCTCTTTGGTTGCGGTTCCGCCGCCAACTTCCTGGGCCTTGAGCAGGATGCTGCTCCCGCCGGATACTTCTGAAACAAGGATATGCCGTTCGTTGCCAACTTCCTCGGGGTGGATATGCTCAAATGTTTCCGGATTTTTCTGAACGGCATTCACGTGGGCTCCGCCCTTATGGCTAAAGGCGGCATGTCCAACGAATGGTGCGCGAACATCACTGCGTAGGTTCACCAAGTCGTCGACAAAGAGTGACAGGTCGCGCAAGTGGCGCAATTTGCGGGGGGCGATGCAGGATACGCCCAGTTTGAGCTGGAGCGCGGGCATCATGGTGGTGAGATTACAGTTGCCGCAGCGTTCTCCGTAACCATTCATGGTGCCTTGCACTTGTACGGCACCTGCTCGAACGGCTTCGATCGCATTGGCTACGCCGCAGCCGGCATCGTTATGCGTATGGATGCCAATGTTGGCCTTTGTGGCCTGTTTTA
>SKVN01000126.1 GCA_007129405.1 Kiritimatiellia bacterium | reverse complement strand
TGTGCGGCGCACGGGTAACATTAATCAGGAACTCAATGTGGAACTTGCGGTTTCGGATGCCGTTGGCGGGACATCGATTAGCCCATCGCCGACAAGCATGACGTTTTTTCCTGGTGATGAAGTAATCCCTTTTACCCTTCGTGCGCGCGATGGCGATAATGTGGCAATCCTTGAGGCTACGGATGCGGATCCATCACCGGCATACCTCCCTGGGAGTGCGACGATCCGTGTCATAAATGTTGATCCTGTGATTACGGGCGGCAGTTTGAGTTCGTATAATCCGACCATCAATCAACAGATTACGGGTACATTTTCCGCAACGGACGTACTTGCCGATAATCCGAGTTTGACGGGAACGTGGAACTGGGGCGATGGGAATAGCACGACGGTTGGTCGGGATCCGTTGCCGAATGGAGATTTTGAAGAAGCTACGCATACGTATATAGCGCCTGGTACGTACACCGTGACGTTAACGGTACGCGATAAGGATGGTGGTTTGGCGCAACAGGAATTTACGGTTGAAGTGACGCCCGGCAAAATTATTGTCGTAAATATTATTCAGCCTGGTGACATTCAGGGTTTGGCCAACATTGGTAGTGGTACCGTTGAGCTGGATCCCCCGCCACCGGTTTCTTCGTTTGACGGCGTTACCTTGACCGCGCAGTACCCGGATACCGTGAACTCGGTTGTGCTGGTTGCGCAACCCTTTCAGCCGGGTGCTCCCGACTTCAACAGCTATGTGTTCCAGTTGATCGGTGGTGGGTTGACCGAGAACCAGCAACGCCAGCGTGGCGGCAGCCAGGCAGAAGTTCGTGAGCAGGTCATTATGGAAGGGGATGTGTCGGTTGACGTTCTTTTCAGTCGTGAATGGATGGTCGGCGATGGTGTTGGCGACATTGATGGCGATGGTTTGTCGGATCGGTGGGAATTGCAATGGGGGTTCGATCCCATGAATGCGGCGGGCGTGAACGGCGGCGGCGGGTCGCTTACAGGGGACCGTATGCCCAATGCGCCAGAGGCCTTTCTGGATGGCAATATTGACCCCAACGACGACGATTACGTTGGGCCCTTTGGGTACCCGATCACATGGTCTGTGATCTGGGATGGTTATGCGCCGACGGGTCCGATCTTTAATAATTTGCTGCATTTCCGCGGGCAAACGCTCGAAATTGGTGATGCTGACTCTCCCTGGAACACATCAAATCCTCCGTTTGATCCGACGGTGGAAGACACTTCGGGTGATGGTCTCACCGATGGTTGGTTGTATTATTTCTGGGCGAATGCCATCAATGACACGAATTTTGTGGGAAGGGCTTATAATCCGAATAACGTAATCGACAGTCTTGAGATTCCGAATGAGCGTATACGTTTTTATTTCAACCCGCGTATTAATCGGGCGTTGGCTGGAATGGATTTTGATGGGGATGGGTTGACGGTTCTGGAAGAGTATGCGCTTGGGACGAATCCGATTGATTGGGACACGGATGGCGATGGCATGCCGGATGGATGGGAAATATTTCATGGGTTAGATCCTCTTGATCCGCAGGATGCTAATGACAATGCTGTACGCGATGCGGCCGGCAATATTTTGTACCGTGAATGGATGGCTGCTGATGGTGATGGTCGTATCCACAATGAAGTATATGCGCATCACGGTTTTGATCCTCGCACAGGATATACGCCGAATGTTTTGAATAGAGATTTAAGCTGGGGGGGGGGGGCTCCCCATACGCGTCCGTTCACGAAGTATCAGCAGTACTATGTGATGCGGTATATGCAGGAACGTGATGATGATATCAATGCTATACCGGTAGAGGAATGGATTTATTATTCCACGGATCCCAATACGGCCGACACGAATGGTGATGGGGTTGCCGATGGGTGGGCATTGTATACGGGGATTAGTCCGTTTATTCCGCGTCCGGGCGAAATTGCGCATGGCTACCTGGATTTTGATGAGGCGCCCCCGATTACGTTCCCGAACAATCTGGAATTCAGCAGTCGTGCTGCAAACATCTATTATTCGTCATCGGGCACGTTTGCCAATCCGACTGACAGTTTGTTCCCGCTGATGAATCCGCGGTGGTTGAACAAGAGATGGCCGACGGATCCGTTTAATCCTGATACGGACAATGATCAGCTATCCGATAGCAGTCAGGGGGGCCTCTTTATCTATGAGTTGCCGGGGATGACCTTGGCGCAAATGAGCCTGTTGCCGCTTCCGGTTCCCGGTGGCGGGTTAGATCCAACTTCTGCGGACACGGACCAGGATTTTCTGCCTGATGGCTGGGAGGTCGCATACGCCGGCCCCGTTGCCTTCGATCCGGATTCAGGGCAGCTTGTGCGTTTTGGTATGGATGGCACGTTCGATGATGCCTATGATGATTATGACGGAGATGGGTTGCTGAATTATCAAGAGTATTTGGTGGGTACACTGTATCACTTCAATTATGATAAATGGCAACGCGGCCTCGGGTATGGCAATTATGATGCGTGGGATTTTTTCCTGCCGGTGGATGTAGGGGGGTATGGAGCGATTAGCCGCGAATGGGATCTGCATCCGCGGTTGGCACCACCCTCCCGTTATTTTTACCAACTGGCGGAACCGCGCTTTCGTCCATACCCGGTTATTCCTCTTGTTATGGCTTTTGCTACAACCAGCCCGATTCATCCGGATACCGATGGTGATGGGATGGATGACTACTATGAGTTGTTCCATGGATTGAATCCAATCTACGGGGTCAGCGCAGATCCTTTGAAGAATTATGGGGATATTGTTGGTAAGGATCCTATGCGTCCACCTTTGGTGCGTGATGCGCGTGAACAGCCTTGGCAGATTGGGGATCAGCATGCAGATCCGGATCAGGATGGATTGACCAATTTTGAGGAGATGATCGCGGTGAATCGTGACGACCCGATGAGCCACCATACGGACCCGACGCCGTTATGGATTACGGATATGTCGTATAGTGACAGTTTCGTCAATCTATACTATCAACCGGGGGATGTTCCTTATAGTTATTGGGGGGCTACGCCGCAATACATGTTTTCCTTTGCCAGCAACGAGGGATATGACACGGACAATGACAACATTCCAGACAAGCAGGAGTTGATAGGAACAGACGGTAGTGGTGTAACGGATCCGTTAAACTTCATGTCCCCGGCGCGCCGGCGCGCTTTGTATTTTGATGGTGATGCCGCAGCCCGTACACAGACAGGTTTCACGCATGGTGCGCGCGCATTGCGAAGCTGGACTGTGGAAATGTGGGTTCGTCCGGAGAATACCGCGACCGGTCAACGACAGATTCTGATAGAACGCCCCGTGCAATATGAAGAGACTGATCCGCTACCCTACCCGGAACTTGTTCGGCGCAATTTCCGTCTTGGTTTCGAGGGTGACGGGCGCCTCTTTGTTGAATATGACAATGCTGGCAATGATTTGCTGACTGAGCCCCCTCGGGTGCAGATAGATGCGGGCTATGTTAAGAATGGTCAATGGTATCATGTGGCAGGCGTGTATGATGGTACTGCCAAACAGTTGCGGTTATATGTCGATGGTTTCCTGCGGGGTCAAATCGGTTCGGGCGTGATTCCTGCCAACGGTGTGATTGAGCAAGAGATCGATCAGCCGTTGTTTGTGAGGTTCGCACCCATTGTGCTGGGGGCGGCTGACGCAAACCCCGATGGCATTGTGCATGGTGGATTCATTTATTATGGTGGCAATGCATATTTGGCTGGTTCGCAACCTAATTTGCATTCGTTTTTTGCGGGTCACATCGATGAGGTGCGAATTTGGGATGGGGCACGCACAACGGATGATATCGCTAACGATATGGATCGTGCCTTCACGCGTGAGGATGTGCTCGAAGCATCGGGAGCCAATTGGTTTATTCAGCAGTTCTTGGATGAAGACGGCGACGACGACGGCGATGACAATGGCGATGACAATGGTGATGACGACGACGGCGATGACAATGGCGATGACAATGGTGATGACGACAATGGGGATGACAACGGCGATGACGTTATAGAAGAAAATGCCGTTGCGGATGAGGAGATTGTTGTTTACGGGCAGATATTGCTGTATCATTACAATTTCAATAGCGTGCCCGATCCGGATTATGAGCCGATCGTTCCGAAAGGCTTTGATGCGTTAAACGGGCGTCCGAATGATGGTTCGTATCCCGGCATCCCGTGGTGGTCGACTGCGGCTGACCGGAGCAGGGTCTATGATAATTATCTGTTTGTACATTGGATGCAGAATACCGTGGCACATTTGCCGCGGCCGTTTCCGCTTGATTCGTACTACTGGAGTGATCAGGAGAACCGGTTCCCCAACTCCATGAATCCTTATGGGCATGGATTCTCGCGCGAAACGCGTTTCATCGACCTTCTTGGAAATGCCAGTATCACGCTCGCATGGGGTGAAACGTGGGGCTTCAGCAATCTGCTTCCGCTGCGCAATGCCCGCACGGACATGAGTGTGGAGTTATGGGACGGCAAAGGCTCTGGATCAGATTTTGATGTCATTGACAGTAATCGTGATGGCATAGCGGACTGGTGGTATTTACGGTATGGTTATGACCCGACTGGTCCTAGTATTGCGTTTGATGATCCGGATCAAGATGGCTTGTATAACTATCTCGAGTATATGATTTCGCAGAAATACGCGATTGCCATGGACCCGAACAATGCCTATTCGCTGGATTCGCGTTTCAGCGATTTTGATGTGTTTAGTCTGAGTGGACTGACGTATGGCGAGTTATATGGGCACTGGGATGAAATTCCGGCCTGGTGGAAGATCTTGTATATGGACAATGCTCCGGTCACAGGGAATTCGGGGTTGCGGTTAGATCGGCACGAAGCGTTGCGGGATCCTGATGAAGATGGGTGGAGCAATCTGGCAGAGTTTCGCTATAGTTATGCACGTCATGGCACCAGCCAGATTCGTCATCCGAGCCCCTTGATCGGGAATGAAGTACCTCTTCCTGAATTTTTCGTGCGGCTGCGGTATACGGGAGAAGAGGGTGTCGGGATTGAAAATTTGATCCGGGAGAACCAGCCTGTGCACTTGGAATTCTTCCCGACACCTGAACGCCATGGATTGCCCACGGGGCGGCTGACCATGACGACTAGCACGGTTACTACGAATATGCTAACGGAAGGTTGGCTTATCGAGGGTACCAACTATGTCTTTGCCTTCATGGACACAGATGGAAGCGGGACATGGAGTACGGATTGGAAAGATAACTATTCGGAACCTGCGGGTGTCGGAGTTATGCATGTTGGGTGGGATGATGGTGCTGTGCTCGATATTGAGTTAACCGCGGAATTAAAGGGTTATTGGCGTTTTGGTTGGGAGCCTGTCGAGGGTGCGCGAAAATACATTGTTTCGATGAATGAGGGGAACACGGAGATTTTCCGCCGAGAAATAGCGGTGGCGGGTCGCGAGGATGCTTCACAGAGTGGTGCTCGGAATTACTTCCATGAGGGGGATTTCATGGCGGCGGGCATTTATGGTTTACGCGGTGTTGACTATCTAGCCATCATTGATGTTGAGGTAGACTACGGCGGTGAAGTGGTTTTGGGCTATCACACGAATATGTATCGGACCGTCAATGATGTTGTGGGGTCAGCCGCGCCCGAAATACAGACAGCTTCTGGCATTACCTTCCGTGAGTCGCGCAACTTTATTGAGTGGAAGATGGATCCGAACGCAGTACGTTACGAGATTCAGATTGCCTCGGCAGCGGATGCAAGTTCGGTGTTGATGACCCATCAGGGGCTCCGTCCCAATAAGAATGCGTCGGGCGTGTATCGGGCTGCGCTCCCGTTTTTTGCGGGCGACACGGGGAATTTCAATCAGATATGGGAGAATGGTGTTTATTGGTATCGTTTGCGGGGTCTTTCGCGGAGCGGAAACACTTCTTACTCTCCGTGGCGGTCCTTTAACCTTCAGGTGGATAACCCTGAAGATGGGGGCAAGTCTGTGATTGAAGGTAGCGTGCACTATCATGGTCGGGTTCGGAGTGGCTACGACCAGAATCCACGGTATCTTGCTGGGGAAACCAACCTGACAATGATCGTACAAGCTTTTGATAATGCAGGGTTTGCTGGTGATCCAGTTGGACAGACGCAGGTAGAAGTGCCGCCGCCTCCGTTGATCAATGCGATGGGCGTGCGTACAAACTATGTGATTCGCGGTTTGCCGCCGGATCGGTATTATGTCCGTGCGTTTATAGATTTAAATGGAAATCGAGCTTTGGATTTCTTTGAGCCGCATGGCATGCGACGTAATTTTGGTTTTGGGCGCGGATATTTGCCCGGTGCCATTGATCTGACAGGGAATGTGGGTCATCGTAAAACGGGTATTGATGTCATGATACGTGATCATGACACCGACAATGACGGTTTGGCAGATGGTTGGGAGTATAGTTATTTTGGTACTCTTGATTATGGTCCACATGATGATCCGGGCAATACGGGGACGAATTTGCTTGCGCAATATACCGCAAATTTCTCCATGAATATTATGTTTAACCCGACACAGGTAAATACATTTAGTGCGTATGCATCGGATGCCGAAATCCTGTATTTGTTGAGCAATGATCCATACAGGGATTCCGATGGTGACGGTATGTCTGATCTAAACGAAATTTTGTTTGCCGGGACAGACCCCTATGATGAAGACGACGTCCTTCGTGTGTATGTCGATCGTAGTAGTATGCATAGTGTGGATTCAGAAGATGGGTCCAAGGTGTTTGCTCGCGTAACTTGGGAAGGGCGTTCAGGCATAACATATGTAGTGCGAAGCAGTCATGATTTGTTTGTGTGGGAGACCAGGGCTGAATACGTAGGGAGCGGTGGCGAGCTTGTCTTTGAGGAAACCGACCCATCGCGGCGCCGGCAGTTTTATATAATTCAGGTGAAACATTGAAAAGGGTTGTACACGTTTGATCGTTGGTGGGAATTTGCACTAGAAATATTATTTTGGAGTTGATAGTCTTCAGCTTTGATAGTTGTTCAAATGTTTAGGAGTGAGATGAAAAAACTGGTTTGTTTCTCGGTGATGGTCGTTGTTTTGGGATTTACTTTTGTGGGGTGCGAATGGTCGGGCACAAGCAGTGAAGATTCCTGGAGTGATAATTATAGTTGGATTAATTTCAGCGGTTTGTATCGTGGTTCCGGCGGCTTGATCGTTCGTGAGTTTTCGGCGACAGGTTCTGTTCCAACGTCGCCTGACGGTAGTTCCCAAATAGAAGAAGTCGTTGTTACGGGCGAACGTGGTGATGATCTCCCCCGATTGGCGACGGCGGTGAGTGGCAGGCTTGTGCATCGACCCGGAATCGTGCCTGGATCTGTTACCATTGTGATTCAGGGGCAAGGAACCAGTGCTGAAGCCAATGTTACGGATGATGGCTCAGGTGGGTTGTCTGGATTCCAATCGCTGACGGGGCCGGATCCATCCCAGTCGCGACCGGTAAATGGAACGATCAATTATACAACTGGCGTTTGGACGCTCCATTTTGAAGATCCCGGTTTGCGATCCCCTGGTATGGTTTTTGCGAACTACTCGTATGATCGTAGGGTCGCTGTAGTGGATGGCGGGGCTGCTGATGCTGGGCTGCGAATCGCTGGTGGGAGCGTCAACAGTATTCAAGTCGAACAGCTTGGCAATAAGCTGACGTTTCATTTGAGTTCCGGTCACGTTTTGTCGGGGCGGCTTAGTGTTGCGACATTACCGGGGGGTGATACTACAGGTCGCTCGGGTGGCGATGTGAGTGCCACGTATGAGGTTAGCGGGGATGTTGGAGGCGAGACCGTGCGTATTTCCGGCACGCTTTCCGGTGTGTATGTTCCGCCCGCCGATATTCAATTTGTAAATGCCGCGGCCCCTATCATCTCTGGTATCTTGAGTAATCGGATTCTACAGGGTATTTGGATGCAGTCTAGTGGCACGGCGGATGTGTATGGTGTCGCGCCGCAGCAAAGTGTGCCGGTGAATGTGGGTGATTTTCAGCCCATAGTTGCAGAAGATACCCAGACGACTACACAGCCTGCAGGACAGCAGTAACCATCAATCATAAAAAAGCGATTTCTAGGCACTGATCCTGTGGTGCAACGTGGTATTTCAACCGCTGATTTATACGTGCGTTTCTGTGTAGCGAAGGTAAATGTTGCTTTTTAATAAGAAGGGACACAGGGCATGAAGCCTGTGTCCCAACTTCTTTCTGTGATCTGGGTGTGATCACAGATGCGGCTTTGCCAGTCGGCCAGCAAGGCTCTGGACGTCTCATGGCCACTTTTCCGTAGGTTGAGGGCCGCGTCCTACATTCCAAACCAACCTCAGTACACCACCTATATAAGCATGGTACGTGCCATTACTGGCTTAAAAGAGTCCAAGCACAGTATCATTACAATTCTTGCACCTGATCATTACAATTGGCAGCGAATCAGGATGGTCTTTGCAATTTTCATGCAAAACCACGCAAATGATAGCGAAATGGCATTCTTCATTCTGACAAATGAAAATCGGAAGACCTCGGCGATTCTCACAATTGACAAAAACAGGGATAGAGATTACCTTCGGGGCCAAATTGTGGTGTTCTACCACAAAAATCAGGCGTCGTTGATATGCCGATAATGCTGCATGAGACGCAGAATTTCCTGTCGAATGGAAAAGAGGTCATCTTTGCAGGTGGAGATAAATGATGGAGGCAGGAGGTTTAATTGTGCGACCGATCCCACAGCCTTCATGGTGAGAACGAAGGATTGCAGTGCTCTTTTGAGACATGCAACGATGAAGCCCCCATCGGGATCTTCTTGATAGGCGAGCGCGTCGAGAGCGCCAGCTAACTTGGCATGCATGGTTTGCGCATGGAAGAGCATGGCTTGCATGTCAGGGCTTTGTGCGTCGTTTTGCAGTTCGTGCTCTTTGCTTATACGCCACATTTGCTGAACAACGTCGGCGGCACGTTGGGAGAGGGGATGCCGTATCCGTCCATCGGCAGCGCGGATCCAATCGGTTCCTTCGGTTTCCGGGATGGGAGCGAGGGAGGCGACCTGTTCAAGCGTTTCTTCCCAGTCGACGTCTTCGTCTTCCCAGTCGAGCTCTTCCGCTTCAAATGAATCGCTATCTCCGCCGGTCCAGCCCATTTCATGGGCGATCAGGGCGTCGCGGTCCGGATGATTGAGGTAGGTTTCCATCAGAAGCATGTAGCGGCGCGATACGGCATCGGACTCTTGAAACTGCCGTTCCCATTCAAATTCATCCATGAACCAATCGTCCTCTTCGTCAAAGTCGTTGAAGAAATCCCATTCGGTGTCGCCATTTTCGCTAGCGACAATTTCGCGCCATTGTTGGTGGGCTTTTTCGCTACGTTGGCGTTGTGTTTGTTCTTCTTCTGGTGTCATGCGCCAGGCGTATCCTGATATGGTTATGTGAAAGTCCGTGGCCTGCATAACGACGCGTCCGTTGGCATTGCTGAACCACTCGATCCAAATGGCATTCCCCACTTTTGTGACGGGAGATAAGCTTTTGGCTTGTACATTTTCGCCTTGGGTGGCGATTTCCACTACCTGTACTTTATGCGATGCGGTAATAATGCCGGGGTCGCCCATTTGTATGGGGCTAAGGCCCTCATTATCTTCTGGCATGGGGTTGGGATTTTCAAATTCGAGCAGGCAACCGGCGATATCGCGCATGGGGTTTCCGCGCAACGTTAGTTCGATCGGAAATTTACGGTCGATGAGCCAAATGCGACCGGTAATACGGTCGCGTTGGCGGCTATCAATTTCCCCGCGTACGACACTGTCGGCCAGTCGCCAGCCCAACGGATCTATTTCTTCGTCATGCATTCCGCTATTGTATCAAATGTTGAAAGGGTGAAAAGCACATAAAGTCAGACCACAGACCACAGACCGCAGACCACAGACTACAGACCGCTGGGCGCGGGGCGCGGTCAGGACATAGGTAACATTTGAGGTTCAGGACATGGGTAACACTTTTCGGTCGTTTTGTCTAGCTGAGGCCGGGGTGCCAAGCTGATGCATATTGAAACTTGTGTGTGTGTTTGTGGATGCGATCCTACTGGGTTTATCCCAGTAGTGAAGGAAGTTGGGAAAAGGTGCGCAAGTCCTTTTTCCTCAACGTTTATCTCCACCGGGATAAACCCGGTGGGCGATGAAGTTACAGCTTAGGGAATGATGCACCGTTGAGAAGGTCTGTAGTCTGTGGTCTGATTCAGACGAGGTCGCAGGCATCGGGCGGCATCCAGTGTGCGCCTTTACCGTCCCACTTGACGTTGCATCCGATGGGGTTTGTTACCGGTACGCTGACGGGTTTTCCCGTTAGCAATTCATCGAGTGCGCGTTCCAGATCATGCTCGGTAATTTTGCTGGCATCGCGCGGAGAGTCTACGGCGCGCCCTGTGTAGACCAATTTGCGTTCTTGGTCGAAAACGTAAAAATGTGGTGTTCGCAGAGCCCCGTAGCTACGTGCAATATCTTGCGACGCATCGTGCAAGTAGATCCAGGGGAATTGTTCTTGTTCCATGCGCTGTACCATGTGCTCGAAGCTGTCTTCGGCGTAGGTATTCGGGCTGTTGGAATTGATGCCCACAAATTTGACGCCTTGGGCGGCATATTTTGCGGCGGTTGCCCGGGTGTCTTCATCGGAGCCGATGACGTACGGACAATGATTGCAGGTGAAGAAAATCACGAGCAATTCTACGTCGGCAAAATCTTGTAGTGTGTAGATCTTGCCGTCGGTTGCCGGAAGAGAAAAGTCGGGTGCACGGGATCCAATCGGTAGTGTAAATGCCATCGTTCTACTCCTTATCTATTATTTTTGCTATATCTCTTGTTCGGTGGAAGTATGCAGAACCTGACAATCGAGGTCAAATTCGTTATCGATTTTGTTGTACGAATGCGTGTAGTTTATCGAAAAAGGGAGGCATTTTGGGCGATGAGGCAATGAATGATGTGCGGGAGCCTGTGTGGCTGGTATCGTTACCGCCGTGTATGCGCGACAGTGTCGTTCGTGGAGAGCAGGGTTTGCCTGCTGGTGTAGCGTGCGGTGCTGATCCGGCGGGACAACCGTTAGGATCGGGTGGTGGCACCGTTCACCTTCTGCAAACGGTTGCGCGAGAAGCGGGCATGGATCTGCATGCGTGGCTGCAAACGAAGTGCAGTATGGTATTGCATGGTGGGGGGCAAAGTCGACGATTGCCTGCGTATGCAGCCGTGGGTAAGCCTTTTGTGCCTGTGCCGGTTTTTCGGTGGGCGGTCGGGCAACGTTTGGATCAAACGTTATTTGACTTACAGCGATCCTTTGTTGAGCGGTTGCGAGCGAAGGCATCCCCGGACATATCGCTTGTGATTACAAGCGGGGATGTGTTGCTACAGGACTCCGGCGCGTTGCCTGATATTCCGGATGCGGATGTTGTGATGGTGGGTATGCACGCGCGACCGGAAGATGCGTGCCATTTTGGTGTCCTTTTTTGCGAGCGGAGCGACCCTTCCCGTCTGCGCTTTTTTTTACAGAAACCGACCGCAGATGAAATTCGCGCTCAATCTGAACATTTTCGCTATTTTGTGGATTGTGGCGTCTGGTTGTTGCGGGAGCGAGCGGTGCAGGCTTTGTTGGATGCTTGTGGATGGAATGCTGAACAGCAAGAGGTTGCCCCGTTTGATTTGTATGCATCGTGGGGACCTTGTTTTGGAGAGGATCCGGCGCGTAGGCATGCAACGGTGCAAGATTTGCGTGTTGCTGTGGCGGCGATTCCCGGGGGCACGTTTTATCATTTCGGGCGGACATTGGATGTGATGGATGCGGTGTATGAGCTCCAGAATCCTCCACAGCAGGCGGAACATGTACAAGCACGTTTACATGCGCCGCACCCACGACAGTTTGTGCAGAATGCGATTTTTTCGCATCCGTTGGGTCGCGATCAGCAGGCGTGCATTTGGGTAGAGAATGCTTGTGTACCGCATTCGTGGAGGATTCGGGATCATCACATGATTACGAATATTCCGGATAATACGTGGTCGCTGGATTTGCCAGCGGGTATGTGTCTGGATATGCCGCCCCTTCAAGGTGGCGGTCGTGTTGTACGGTTGTATGGGATGGATGATGCGTTTCGTGGTGCTTTGGGCGAGCTTTCGACACAATGGCTTGGCGTCTCGTTTGAGGCCTGGTTGCGAGACCGGGGCCTTACGTATGCGGATGCAGGTCTGGACGCTCAGACAGATATACAGCAGGCAGCCTTATTCCCGGTTGTGGATGCTGGTGTTGATGTTGCTGCGTTGACGGGGTGGATGCTAGGGGTGAAGGGCGCGCAGGATTGCAAAGAAATGTGGTTGAAGTCGAAGCGTGTCTCGGCAGCAGATTTACTTCTGGAAACAGATGTGGCGGATTTGTTGACGGAAAGGCGCAGGCGTTTGCAATCGATATTGCCGGTCTTGGCACGCCAGCATACGAATAATATGTTTTTTCAATTGGATTTGATGCATTTCAGCCGCTTGTGGCGGGAAGCAGGATTAGCGGTTGATGATTTGCCGGATATGGATCAGGCGGGCGCGGCCTTACAGCGTATGCATGGCCAGATGCTGACATCGCAGGTAGCAGCCGCATATGGTGCCCAAGCCCCATCAGAGGAGGCTGAGCGGGCTGCTTTTGCGACACTGCGTGAAGTGGTTTTGCAGCCGATCATGACGGATAAGCAGGAGCCGACGTGCCAGTTGCTGGAGGACCAGATCGTCTGGGGACGGAGTCCCGCACGTCTGGATTTGGCGGGGGGGTGGACGGACACGCCGCCTTATTGTCTGGAGCACGGGGGCTCGGTTCTCAATGTTGCTGTACATTTGAATGGTCAACCACCCATTCAGGTTTTTGGGCGTTTGTTATCGGAACCGAAACTGGTGATTCGTTCTATCGATCTGGGGCTCTCGGAAGAATTGCACACGTATGAGGACGTGTTGCGGTATCAGGCACTTGGTAGCGGTTTTGCCGTGGCTCGCGCAGCGTTTGCCTTGGCGGGCTTTGCCCCCGATTTTTGTGGGCAAAACTATGATTCGCTGGAAACACAGCTTCAAGCGTTTGGGGGTGGAATTGAGTTGAGTATGTTGGCCGCGATTCCGAAAGGCTCGGGCATGGGCACGAGTAGTATTCTGGCAGCTACCTTGTTGGGTGTATTGAGCGATCTGGCGGGATTGTGTTGGGATCTGCCGGAGATTTCGCGGCGAACGTTAGCGTTGGAACAAATGTTGACGAGCGGGGGCGGATGGCAGGATCAAATTGGTGGACTGTATGGCGGGGTTAAACTCATGGAGACGGAGCGAGGTTTGGAGCAAGCACCTGTTTTGCGGTGGGCCCCGGCCACGTTTTTTGATCAACCACACATGCAGTCATGCATGATGCTTTATTACACAGGGATTACGCGTGTTGCCCGGAATATTCTTAGTGAGATTGTGCGGGGGTTGTTTTTGAACCGTAGGGAGCATCTGGAGATCATACATACGATTGGAGCACATGCGCGGCACTTTTACCAAATCCTTTTGCAGAATGATGTGGAAAGATTTGCCGAAGGGTTGCGTGAGAGCTGGCGGCTGAATCAATTGCTGGATACGGGCACGAATGTTCCCGAGGTTGCGTCTCTTATTGCGCGCTGCGGCCCTGCGTTGGCTGGTTGTAAGCTGGCGGGTGCGGGTGGCGGGGGCTTTCTCTTGATGCAAGCGAAGGATCCAGAGGCCGCCGCATGGATTCGTGTGAATTTGGAGAAAGACCCGATCAATGCCCGGGCGCGATTTGTTGATTGGGCGGTATCGAACGATGGATTGCAAATCACGAGAAGCTAGGGGATTGGTCGGAGGGCGGAGGGCAGAGGACGGAAGGCGGAGGGCAGAGGACGGAAGGCGGAGGGCGGATGTTGCGAGGGATCGAGAAGTGGGGGTGGGGGTATTTGCGGCAGCGCTTGCGTATGGTCGGGGTTCCGAAGCCCCGGCATTTGCTCTTTTGTGTGGCTGATCACTTTGAGCCCTTTTGTCGTCAGATTGATACGGATGGCCGTGTTGGTGGTGGTCTGGATGTGGACACAGCACTGCAAAGGGTTTTGCATTGGTGCAAGGATTATCGGTCGACAATTGCGGGCATTGAAGACGATAGCGGTCGCCGGCCACAGCACACGTTTTTTTATCCATGGGATGAATATGATCCTAAAGTATTGGATGCTGTGGGGTTGTTTTGTCGTCAGGGCTTCGGGGAAGTTGAGGTGCATTTGCATCATCGTGCGGATACGGTCGATGGTTTGTATGAACGTTTAACGCAATGCCGTGAGACATATGCACGGGAGCATGGGTTGCTGGGTCGTTACGAGAATGGAGATGCGGGATATGCTTTTGTGCATGGGAATTGGGCCCTTTGCAATAGTCGCGCAGATGGTGATTGGTGCGGGGTTTCGTGTGAAGTAACGGTTCTCCGGCAAACGGGGTGTTATATGGACTGCACGTTTCCCTCTGCACCTTCGCATACACAGCCGCGCTATGTGAATCGTTTGTATTATGGTGGGGATCCTCCTGAGGGGAAGCGTGGACATCAGTTCTTGTCGGCTGTGCGTGCGGGAGAATCAGCTCCTGCAGAGGGGCTGCTCATGCTCCCGGGACCTTTGGGTATACACAAGCGCCGACATGCAAGATGGCGCTTGGGCTTGGAAAATGGCGAGATGACTGCGGTCCATCCGGCAAGTTGGGAACGTTATTGTTGTTGGCGTCGTTTACAAGTGCACGTTGCGGGTGTGCCGGATTGGTTGTTTGTGAAATTGCATACGCATGGTCTTGATGCGGCTAGCCGTGGTGGGGTGCTGGGTGAGATGACGAGAAGCTTTTATGCGCAGTTGCGGGATTGGTGTCATGCGGATGGTATGCAATTGCATTACGTTACCGCGCGGGAGATGTATAATGTAGCGAAGGCGGCGGAGGCGGGGAAAGCGGGCAATCCCGTAGAATGGCGGGATATGGTTGTGGGGGCTCCGCCGTAGAGCGGGGGGTTGCATTTGTAGCGCGGGTTTTGTATAAAGCGCCCCTGCGTCGAAAGCCCGACGTGGTTGCAAACCTGTTTTTTCGTTGTTTTTACGTATCATGGCCTTGTTTGTGGCAGGGCAAAAAATATAGCGGAGGTTACGATGTCGACACGCAAACTGAAGTTTAAGACAGAACTGAATCAACTGATGGATATTATTGTTCATTCCCTGTATTCGCACCGAGAGGTGTTTTTGCGGGAATTGATCAGTAATGCAAGTGATGCCATCGATAAGTTGCGCTATGAGGCACTGACGGATCGATCTTTGGCGGGTGCGGATACGGAATGGCAGATCAAGTTGATCCCTGACAAGGAAGCAGGAACGTTGACGGTGTCCGATAACGGGATTGGTATGGATGAGGAGACTGTCGTTCGTGAGCTCGGGACGATTGCCCGTTCGGGGACCAAAGCTTTTCTGGAGCGCATGAAGGAAAGTAAACACCCATCTGCGCCCGAGCTGATTGGCCAATTCGGGGTAGGCTTTTACTCGGCTTTTATGGTTGCGGACAAGGTACGCGTCGTTACAAAGATTGCGGGGGAAGATGCAAAAGCGGTTTCCTGGGAGTCGACCGGGAAAGGTGATTTTTCGGTTGGGGAGGCGGAGCGTGAGGGACATGGGACGGATATTGTTCTGACGTTGCGTGAGGATGCGAAAACGTTTTTAGAAGGTTGGGAGTTACGCAGTCTCGTAAAACGTTTTTCTGATTTTGTGGCGCATCCGATCGTTCTGGTGACGGAAGAGGAAAAAGACGATAAGAAAGAGTTGAAAGAGGAAACGGTCAATTCGCAAAAGGCAATCTGGTTGCGCTCGAAGGATGAGATTAGCGAAGAGGAGTATGCTTCTTTCTATAAACATATCTCGCACGATTTCTCGGATCCGCTGCATACGATTCATTACAGTGCGGAAGGTGCCATGGAGTTCAAAGCACTACTGTTTTTACCAGCACAGCGACCTTTTGACTATTTTACGTCCGAGCCCAAGCCACGGGTTCAGTTATATGTGAATCGCGTGTTTATCACGGATGCGTGTGAAAATGTGCTGCCACAATATTTGCGTTTTGTAAAAGGTGTGGTGGATAGTTCAGATTTGCCTTTGAATGTCTCGCGCGAGATGCTGCAGGACAATCCGATGGTGCGCAAAATCGAGAGTAATTTGGTGAAACGCATTCTCAGCGCGTTGGATGATCTTAAAACGAAAGAGTACGAGAAGTATGTTAAGTTTTATCAGGCGTTTGGAGGAACCTTGAAAGAGGGGGTTGCTCGTGATTATGCCAACCGCGAAAAATTGGCGGCTTTGCTGCTTTTCCAGTCGACACGGACAGAAGACGGCAAGTATTTGACGTTGGATGATTATATCAGCCAGATGCCCGAGGACCAGAAGGAGATATATTATCTCTGTGGCGATCGTATGGGTGCGTTGCGGCAATCCCCGTATCTGGAAGTTTTCAAGGACAAAGGGCAGGATGTCTTGCTTCTGGATGAACCTGTGGATCCGTTCTTTGCCGACTCGATCGGAGAGTATAAAGGAAAAACCTTCAAGGCTGTGGACCAGGGGGCGTTGTCGGATGCACCCGAAGTGGATGAGGCGCATACGAAAGCCTACAAGAAGTTACTGAAACACTTGAGCGACTCGATTGAAGAGGTGAAAGAGGTACGGTTATCGAGTCGTTTGCGTGAGAGCGCAGCCTGTCTGGTTGCCGATGAGGGGCAAATGAGTGCCCAGATGGAACGGCTCATGAAGCAGTTTGGTAATGAGATGGGCGAGACGCCGCGGGTACTGGAGCTGAACCCCGAGAATGCAGCAGTCAAAACGATTTTGGCTCTTTACGAAAAAGACAAGAAGTCGGAGGATGTGGTTGAGCTGGGTCGCCTATTATTGGATCAAGCCATTATTGCCGAAGGCTCGAAGATCAAGGACCCCTCGGCGTTTGCCCGGCGTGTAAATATGTTGATTTCTCGCCAGAGCGGATGATCGCGAGGCGTGCTGAATTTATGCTAAAGCGGCAGATTGGATGCGGTGTGTTTGGGGATCAACGAGCTTTTCAAGATAATCAGAAAGATCCCTGGCATATTCTGTGTCTAGACCGGCATGAATAAGTTGCCGGTTGATGACAATGAGTCCATTTTCACCAATTTCAGCTTCTTTTGCACTTTGGTAACGGTCTTGTGGGTCTGGAGCAAGAAGCCTTTTCAGTATGTTAACGAGACTGCGGTTTTCGGTTACATAATGGGGCAACAGTTTTTCGAGTCTGTCGGGCAAGTTCATTTTGGCTTCTAATAACTTGTCTTGATGGGTATCGGGAGGACAAAGGGGTTCCCCGCGCAGTAGTTCTAGTGCGATGAGTCCGAGGCTGTACAAGTCTGTTTGTTGTGATCCTGCTTGCAAGCGATGTGTTTCGGGGGCCATGTACAGTGGGGTGCCGAAGAGAAACGATAGGTTTTCATTGGCGCGAACGGCGCGTCCGAAGTCGATGATTTTAACGTAACCGAGGCGATCAACCATTACGTTGCCGGGTTTGAGGTCGAAGTGCAGAAAGCCGAGGCCATGGAGTTGTTCGAGCCCCCGGAGGATGCCTCGCATGAGGTATACAACAAAACCGGGCTGGAGTCGAGGGGCGAGGTAGTCGAGACGGAACACGGATTCGCTAAATTTACTCCATTCTTCGGGGGTGCTCCGTTGCATGGCCATTTGTAAATTGCGTGCCTGCATGAGGTGCATGAGATCGAGTCCATCAATAGATTCCATTTGGGCATATCCGATGCCATAGGTTTCTTCGTAGCTATAGCGCGCAACCGTGTTGGGACTTTGCATGCGTTGCATACTGGATATTTGTGCAGCAATACGTCCCATATCCGTCCAATACTCTTCGGGGGTATGATAGAGTGCCGGATTATATATTTTGATGGCATTTTCCGTGATACAGCCGCGTGCCCCTTGCCGGAGCCCGAGGAATACGTGACCCTGTTGTCCGCGTCCGATCAGCCGTGGCAATTGATACGCAACAGGATAGTAGATATTACGGGCCTGAAGGATTGCATCATAATGTTGTTGGAGTAATTCTATGGATAATGGTTTGGCTAGATAGGGGGCCTCGATCTTTTGGGCGCGCAGGGGCGTGGATGGTTTGTCATCTTGCCGTGTGTTGGTCTTGTTTAAATTGAGATATGCGGTATCAGATTTGTGGTTCATGGTGTTTTTTGCATTTAAGGTGAACGTTCGTGGACGCATACTATCAGTTCAGATGGCCTTATGCATCATCAAATGCCTGATTTCGGCATTCTCATACATTTCTCACATGTTTTGCGGCGGCACAGAAGTATATGCAAACGGCATCTTGAAACTTACGTTACAACTGGTTATATTCCCCTGCAATGCTTTCCTCGTAAGCGATGGAAATAGGTCGATAACGTTTTGTGTATGCGTGGTAATGAGATGGAAGGAGATAGGCATGGCTGAGTATTTTCCGAATGTGAAGAAGATTGGTTATGAGGGGCCTGATTCGACGAACCCGTTAGCTTTCAAGTGGTACAATCCTGATGAGATTGTGGCCGGGAAAACGATGCGGGAGCATCTTCGCTTCGGCGTAGCGTATTGGCACACTTTCCGCGGCACGGGGTCTGACCCCTTTGGCACAGGCACCATGCCGCACCCTTGGGCAGAAGCTTCTGACCCTGTGGTTGCGGCCGAGCAAACCGTACATGCGGCCTTTGAGTTTTTCAAGAAGTTAGGCGTGGATTTCTACTGTTTCCATGATCGCGATATTGCGCCGGAGGCTGATTCTCTGAAGGAAACGAATGCGATTTTGGATCGTATTTGCGGACTTGCCAAACAGAAGCAGGATGAAACCGGTGTGCATTTGCTTTGGAATACGACGAATGCCTTCAGTCATCCTCGCTTTGCCAATGGCGCCAGCACGAATCCGGACGCTGCGGTGTTTGCGTATGCTGCATCACAGATCAAGAAGCAACTTGAGATTGGCAAGGAGCTTGGGGCACAGAATTACGTTTTCTGGGGTGGACGTGAGGGTTATGCCACGCTCCTGAATACGGATATGAAGCGGGAACAGGAGCATTTGGCTCGTTTGCTGCAGATGGCGGTTGATTATGCGAAAAAGATCGGTTTCACAGCACAGTTCTTGATTGAGCCGAAGCCGAAAGAGCCAACCAAGCACCAGTATGATTTTGACTCGGCGACGGTAATTAGTTTTTTGAAGTCGCATGGATTGGATCCGTACTTCAAGTTGAATGTTGAATGTAATCATGCCACGTTGGCAGCTCATACGTTTGAGCATGATTTGCAGGTTGCTGCGATGCACGGCATGTTGGGTAGTATTGATGCTAACCAAGGTGACTTGCTGTTGGGCTGGGATACGGATGAGTTTCCGCACAATATTTTAGAAGCGGCTTTGGCGATGCGCGTTGTTCTCAAACAGGGTGGACTCGCGCCCGGAGGATTGAATTTTGATGCAAAATTGCGCCGCGAATCGACAGATCTGGATGATCTGTTTATTGCGCACATTTCGGGTATGGATACATTTGCCCTAGGGTTGAAAATTGCGGCCAAAATGGCGGACGATCAATTCCCGGAGGCATTCATTGCGGAGCGCTATGCTTCATATGACAGTGGCATCGGTGCCGCGATTGAGTCTGGGGAAGCTGATTTTGAGGCATTGGAGGCTTATACGTTGGAACAAGGCGAGCCTAAGCCCCGCAGTGGTAAGCAGGAATTGCTGGAAGCGCGACTGAACCAGTATCTCTGGCAAGTACGGTAGTCGCACATGGGTGACGTATCTGCTTTGATAAAAGGCCATCCTTTGGGGGTGGCCTTTTTTGTGGCTCGTCACAGGCTCGGGGTGCCCCCAGATGCTGCAGGGGCTGTAACTTTAGGGCGGCAGTTTGGAAGTTCGGTGAAGGAGAACGGCGACGAGATCGGATTACGAGTCGGCAAAATAAATCGTTTACCGTTCTCGTCGCCGTTCTCGTAATCCTCGTGCCAAGTGAATATTGCGTTAACGGTGATGTTACTGGTTCGGTTGTTCAGAAGTCGCGTTTCAGGAGGCTGTGGTAGCCGAGCCAGAGAGGCAGCAGGGTTGCCGACATGGTGATAAGTGCTAACCATCCATATGCCAGCGGGAGAAAGCGCATGAAATGGGTGTGAAGGTCGATTTGCCGGACATGAAAGATGATTCCGAAGGGGAGGATGGCTGCGAGCATAAAGCATAAGCAAAGGACGATGTTAAGCGTTCCGCCAAATGTCGACACAATGGCAGCGGGGTTGTGTTCGTCCAAGTTCATAAAAATGGCACCAAGGCCTGTTGATAATCCGCATACGGCCAGGCATACGGCTGCAATGACGGCCAGTGCGGCTTGTTGAATTTGTGGTTCTAGTCCGAGCGAGCGAGTGGCCATAAATATGAGCGAGATGCTCACGATGCCTGTGGTGATCAAAGCGAGCAGGAATTTTGCTAGCACGATCCGTGTCATGGATGTGGGTGATAATCCGAGCATCCAGAAGCTGTGTCCTTCATAACTCAATTGGGGGTAGATGAAGCGTGCACCCATTGAGCTGAGGACGGCCGAGACAGCAAATACGTTGAGGAAGGTCATGGCACTTCGCCACTGTTCGGGTAATCGGTCATAATGGAAGATGCGCAGGTTGGAGAAATACAAACCGAGCAACCCGAAGAAAATCAAAGCCTGGGTCCATTGCGCGGGATCGCGGAAAAATGTGCGTATATCCTTGGACATGATTGCGGCGAGGTCAGCCGGGAGTAGTGTCCTTATGTTCAATAGATGTGGCAGCATGACGGGTTTTCGTCTTGTGGGGCCTGTTGCGCGTGTACGCTGCCATGCTGGATAAAAGACTTTGCCTCCGATTTGCTCGACGAGTATGGTTGCAACAGCAGCGGACGAGAGCAACAAGGCGAGGTGATGGAGGCCGCGTCGCATGTGTCCGCGGGTCAAGGTCATAATGCCTTCTGCCATCCAGTAGCCTGGGGATAATGGGTGAACGGCTAGGCGCATGCCGGGGATCATGGTTGCCAAGTTGAATTGCATGTTGTCTTCTGCCTGCGAGTCGGAGCGTATGGTTGCAGCTAAAAACACGCCAAGTATAAGTAGGCCGAGCAGGCAGATGCGAACTTTGCCGGGTTTGGGGAGCCAGCGAACGGTGCATAATACGAACAATGCGCCGAGACTGGAGCAGAGGAACAGAAAAGGGATAGAAAACACAATTGTCCAGAGGACGAAAAGCGGGTGGAGTGATTGATGCCAGGTATAGGCCCCCACAAAGGGCAGAATAATAAAGAAGAATGCCCACGATGAGAGTGTGGTTGCGTGCACAAAGCTATATAATACGATCTGTTGCATGGAGAAGGGACGTACCAGGAGAAAGGGTATTTCCGGCGATCCGAAGAATGTAGCGTATGAGGAAACCAAACTGGACAAGAAAAGCATCCATGCGAGTCCAAGAAAAAAGAGAGCAAAGATGCGGCCGGTAATGATGACGCCTGCCCCACCGAATGCACTGAGGAAGCGAAAGCCATCCCGAAATAAGAGCAGTAGGAACGCTTCGAAAATAAGAATGAACGAAAGGATAAAGGTTTGTTTGAGGCGCGATTGGCGAAACATGGTACGTAACGCATTGATCATCTGAAAACGTGTTTTTTGCCAAAGTGCGCTAGGGGCGGACATGCGATGTTTCCTCCGTTTTGGCATAGGTTACCTGCAAAAAGATATCTTCGAGGCTAGCGCCTTGGTGTTCCGTCTGCAGTTCAGGCAAGGTTCCCTCTGCAATGAGTTTGCCTTTGTGAATAATGCCGATGCGATCCGCAATATCTTCTGCAATCGCCAGTATGTGTGTGGTTAGTAGAATTGTGCCACCTTGGTTGGTATGCTCGCGCAACATGGACTTGATCAGTTTGATGGTGTAAGGGTCAAGCCCCACGAATGGTTCATCAATCAAGAGTACAGGTGGATTATGCAGGAAGGTGGTGGCATATATCAGGCGTTGTCGCAGACCGTGCGAGAGATTGCGTACGAGGGCGCTACGATGGTTATCCAGGCCAAAAGTTGCGAACAGGCGATCGCGTTCATGTATGATCGTTTGGGGAGGAATGTCATACAACTCTCCGTAAAACAGAAAGAATTCGGAGGTTGTGAGACGTTCATACAGAAAGGGCGTGTCCGGGATATAGCCAATCACTTTTTTGACATCGGTTGCGTGTTGGTTTGTGTCGAGGCCTTGAATACGAGCCGTGCCATAATCGGGATGTACGAGTCCGGTCAAGATTTTGATCGTTGTTGTTTTGCCTGCCCCATTGGGTCCTAGAAAACAAAACAATTCGCCATCGGGGATATCGAGTGTCAATGCATCGAGTGCACGGAATCCGCTATATGATTTGGTGAGATTTTGGATTTGAATCATGATCAGGGCCTTTCCTGTGTGGTGCGCGCACCAATGAGGGTTTGAAGAAGAGAGATTCCTGCCACCCCGGGCAGTAGAGGGGGAGCGGGCTGGGTATTTGACACGGCTTCTACGGCCTGTTCCGGCTGTGCTGTTTCCATGGTCCAGCCAAACGGGGTTTCTTGGCGCAATACGAGTCCTGCATCATTGATCCAGCTACGCAAGATTAAGCCTTGCCAATGGGTTTCCAGTGGTAGGGCCCGGACTTGCCGTCCATCCAATTCAATCATTTCACGGGTGCCCGCCGTGACCATGAGGGTCGTTGTTTGCAGGGTCAATGGGTCGAGCGTGCGAATGGAGAGCGAGCGTCCCGGACGGAGTTGCTGTATCGCTAATTCGTAAACCGGACTGTAAAACACGATATCACGAGGGAGGGTTATGATGCGTGTAGTGGTGCTGGTGCCGGATGTTGTTGTTACGGTAAACTGGCGATCTCCGGTGTGTTCGCCCTGTACGCGGAGGGCAAAATCCCCGGCTGATGTAGAAAGAGTAAAACGTTGTGGCAGATAGTCTTGATCGAGGAAGATTTCGGAAAATACGTTAATGGTTTGCACGGATTGGAGAATGCTTACGCGCATTTGCATACGCGTCGTAATTTCAAGTACAGGATCTGGGGCGTCGTCATCCATAGTGAAAATGGTGTGTACATAGCCGGCGGGTTGCTCATTGATGCGGATGATTTTCCAGGATTCCCGCGTGAGTAGCTCATCGGGTAGGAGTCCCCGGTACCCGGGCAGGGTGCGCGTAAACCACACCGGATACGCTTCGTAGCGTATATAAAACCCTGCGGTAATCATCCATATGAAAACGATGATAACACGTATATTGATATGCAGCGCACGCATGCCCTAAAAATAGCGAGTAGAAGTTCGATTGACAAAGCTCAAATTCGAGTCGTATGATGCTCTTCATAGCAAACACCACATGTGGGATCGGGGGCTTAGATGAATGAAAATTTTTCGAAAACGGTACGAATTGACTTGATGCCTGCTCCAGATGCCGGTGCAACGGTCAAGGCTCGTAATGAATTATTGGAACACTCAAACTTCAGTACACGACAGCGTCAAACGGCCAAGGCCTCGGCGCAAGTGCATTCGCGGTATGAAGAATTGCTTGAGAGTGTCTATGATGCCGCAATTATTGCTTCGCCTGTTGGCAAGATTATTGAAGTGAATGGTCGGGCTATTGAGTTTCTTGGATATGATCGGGAAACGCTATGTGGCGGCATGGCCATGACGGATGTGATTGATGGTGCGGATGAACAGGTGATGCGCTCTATATCGGAAACGCTTCTTACGGAGCGCTTTGCGCTGCTGCAAGCGTTTTGTAAACGCCAGGATGGCAGCCTGTTTCCGTCAGAGATTGCGGTCAATCGTCTGAGTATGGACAATGTGCGCTTGTGTTTTTTTATTCGTGATGTATCGGTCCGGTATGAAACGGAAAAGCAGTTGCGCGCAGAACATGCTGCGATTCAAATTTGCGCCAGTGGTATTGCTATTTGCACGACGGAGGGGGTTCTCGATTACGTGAATCCTGCTTTTGCTGCCTTGGTTGGCGTGGAGTCGGATGATTTGCCTGGCAATGACATAAGGGAGGTTTTGCCGAGTCCAGAGTATGTGAATCCGTTAATTGAGAGTGCCCAGCAAAGTGAACAAACATGGGTGAGTGAATTTTGGGTTGATACGCTGGACGGACGTAATTTGTATTTGCAGGTCGCGGCTAGTTCTATTTTCGGTGATGATGGTGCACCACACGGCATTGTTTTTTCTCTGGCTGATTTTACCATGCATCAGAAACAAGAGGAAAGCACTGCTGGATCGGCTGATGTTTAGTTGCCTTTTGCGTGGACCGGTTGCTTTGGAAACCGCGGTGTAAGGGGTTGGCGCGGTTTGCAAAACACGAGAAAAGCATAGTCAATGTTTAGTGGGGGGCATAGATGGAAATTCATGGCTTTTATGCGTGGCGTCCCTTGCCAGAAGTAGCGCATACGCTCGCATCTGTTCCGTATGATACGGTAGACCGGGAGGAAGCGAAAGCGTTGGCGGAAGGGAATCCGAGAAGTTTTTTGCATGTGATTCGGCCTGAAATTGATTTTCCGGATGAAGTGGATGCGTATGATTCACGCGTTTATGCGGAAGCGGCTGCAGCCATGGAGCGTTTTCTTGCGGATGGTGATTTGATCGTGGATCATCATCCAGCCATTTATGTGTATCGTTTGCAAATGGGCAGCCATGTGCAGCGTGGGATTGTAGCGTGCTGTAATGCAGAAGATTATCGTAAGGGTTTGATTTTGCGACATGAGAAAACGCGGCAAGACAAAGAGGATGATCGCACCCGGCATGTGCGAGCCGTAGGCGCGAACACCGGTCCGGTGTTTTTGACCTATCGTGATGCGTCAGTTATTGACCGTTTGGTGGGCGAGGTCGAGGCCACAGAGCCGCTCTACTCGTTAACAGCTCCGGATGGTGTATTGCACAGTATCTGGCAAGTACATGATATCGTTCCATTTATTGAAGCTTTTGGTCCCGTGGATCGTTTTTACATTGCGGATGGACATCATCGTGCAGCAGCAGCAGTACGTGCAGCTACGGAACTGCAAGAGATCGAGCCAGGGCCGGTGGCAGATGAGGCCAGTCGTTTTTTATGCGTTTTGTTTCCGGCAACGCAATTGAAAGTTCTTGGTTATCACCGGGTGGTAGCGGATCTACACGGGATGACGGCAGAAACGTTTTTGGAAAAGCTGCGGAAGGTTTTTGTCTTGAACGTTCATCCTCATGCCGTAGAGCCTATGGTGTGTGGTCAAGCGGGCATGTATCTGGCGGGGCAGTGGTATACATTGTCCTGGGATGTACCTGCTGGGGATGATCCGGTTGCGGCCTTGGATGTTAGCGTTTTACAGGATCGCGTGCTTGCTCCTATTTTAGGTATTGATGATCCCCGTACTTCAGATCGGATATCGTTTGTGGGAGGGATTCGCGGAACGGTTGCACTGGAGAATGAGGTGGATGCCGGCCGCGCTGCCGTTGCCTTTTCAATGTGCCCGGTTTCTGTTGATGCGGTAATGTCGATTGCAGAGGCTGGTCGTGAGATGCCACCTAAGAGTACGTGGTTTGAGCCGAAGCTACGATCGGGATTGCTGATTCATCCCTTTGTCCCAGAATGGTGAGGGGTAGGGTTTAGGGATGGGGGTACTAACGCCCGGAACCCTAAAGACGCGCAATTGGCATTTCCGCGCGGAAATACCTTGCATGGATTCCTGCTTGCATGTGGCGGGGAGGCGGGTTATGTTTCCCAATCTTTTTTGGATGGAGGATTATGGCTAAAGATGACCATATAGAGATTGAGGGAACGGTTCTGAAGGTTTTGCCTGCTACGATGTATCGGGTGAAGCTGGAGAATGGTCACGAGGTTTTGGCGCATATTAGCGGTAAAATGCGAAAGCATTTTATTCGCATTACGGCGGGAGATCGCGTGACATTGGAGATTTCCCCGTATGATCTGACGAAGGGGCGCATCACATATCGTCATCGCAATTAGCCTGCTCTCGCTTGTCCCCCGTAGCTCGCAGAGCGAAGGGGGGACGAAAGTGCGGCTGGGCGTGGAAACGCATGCGTTTTTCGTGGAGTGTCCTCTAGGGGCTTTTCATGGGCTGGCGATGCGCAATCTACGTGCGAGGCTGCTTACGGCGAAAGCAGCCTACAAAACTGAAGCTCAGGTGAGTTTGAAGCTTTTGAGGCAGGCGCGAAAGTCTGCCGGCAAGGGCGCTTCCCCGCGAATCAGCTTTCCGGTTACGGGATGGGTAAAGACAAGGGTGCGTGCGTGCAGCATTTGACGCGGAATGGGCAGTACGCCCGCTTTCTTTTCTATATCGCCTGCATATTTGGGGTCTCCCATGACGGGATGCTTGAAGGATGACAGGTGAATGCGTATCTGGTGCGTGCGGCCGGTCTCGATTTTCACGGCAACATGTGCGGCAGTATCCACAGCATCCAACACACGTACATGAGAAACGGCTGTTTGCCCGGCCAATGGCTTGGAGATACGGTGTTCGCCTTTTTTCATGAATCCGTGCACGATGGCATGATAGGTTTTGCTGATGCTGCGATCGCGAAAGAGGGGGAGGATGTTTTGAAATGCAGATTCGCTTTTGGCGATGATAAGGCATCCGGTGGTGTCGCGATCGAGTCGGTGCACGGCACGCAGTTCAGAATTTTCGCGTTGTTCTTGCAGCCGTCGTTCCAGACTGACTTTGCCTACACTTAACAGATTGGCCGGTTTGTTGATGATGAGGTAGTTTTCGTCTTCCCACAAGATAGGAATTTTGGGAGCCGTTACGCGGCAGGTTTGGTCTGTGGCCAGCAATAGAGAGACAATGTCGCCATTTTTAAGATTGTGCCTGGCCATCCAGACGCGTTTACCGTTAACAAATACGTTGCGTCGATCCATCAAGTTTTTGGCGGCTTTACGCGAAATTTTGCATTTGGCGACGATAAAATCCTGCAGGGTTTGCCCGTGGCAGGTTTTGTTTACTTGAAATTCTTTTGTTTGCATGATGCGCTTTCTGTTCTTTTCGCTGCAGGTGAAATGTGATAGGTAGGAAGGGCTAAAGTCAAGCGGAATGGGTGATCGGAGGTCGGAAGTCAACGGGAACAAACGTTGAACGTCGAACGTTGAACTTCGAACGTTGAACGTTGAATGAGGATCTCTTGATCGTCGGGAAACTTCGAAGGTTGAAGGGGAAAAAGCTGAAAAGCTGAAATGCAGAAATGCTGAAATGCTGGGCAATGTGAGATTAGGGATTGATGGTTGATGTGTTGATGAGGGGGAATTCCTTATCAACGTATTAACATAACATATCAACGTATTAACTAGCTGTTGATCAGTGGTGCGAGGATAGGGTTCGAGATTTGGGGAGGAATGTGATGGTTGAAGGTGCAGCGGTGCGGAGTCGCGATGAGACGGAGAATTGGTTGTTGGAGGTGTTGGAGCAGAAACCGTTGCCACTGGACGAAGTATTGGCCGCGCTGACGCATCATGGCGCCGCTGGGTTTGATCGCCGTGTGGACGGCTGGGCGGAGTTGGTGCAGGAGGGATTGATTGCGGCGGGTGATCGCAGGGGGGTGCTACGGTTGCTGGCCTTGCGCTGTTCCTGGCGTTCGGATGCGCGTGACTTTTTGCCGGTATGTAAAGTTGCCGTAGAGAAGGTGTTTACGTCGCGTCTGGATAAGTGTCTGGTGAAGCATGCCGGGTTTGAAGATCAGCCTGCTGCCGAAGCTGTACGTCGGCTGAATGTGTTGTTGTCGCTGGAGAAGGGCACGATGTGCCAGGAGAAGACGTGGGGGTTTGGCGTCGTGCAGCGCGTGGATGATTTCTATGGTCGGGTAACGATTGATTTTGATGCAAAGCGTGGCCATGAGATGGCCTTGTCGTATGCGGCGGAGAAGCTTGAAATATTGCCGCCGGATCATCTGTTGGTGCGTTTGCATGAGGATCGCGCCGGTGTGCTGCAAATGGCGGAGAAGGATAGCGCGGGATTGGTGCGTCTTGCCTTGGCAAGTTTTGGTCCGCTGGATGTGGATGCGTTGCAGGATCGTCTGGTGGGGACGGTGCTGGAGGATAAACAGTGGAAGGGATTCTGGACGCAGGCACGCAAGGGACTGAAAAGTGATCCACAGGTATTTGTGCCCTCAAAGCGTTCGGAGCCTTTGCGTTTGCTGGAATCGGTGGATGATCATCTGGATGAGCAGTTTGATGCACTGGCGGGGATGCGGGTGCCGGAAGATATTGTAAAGAAGGTGGACGAGCTGGAGGCAGGGAAGCTGCTGGTAGATGCCAAGCAAACCCATTTGGCGGTGGTTTCGGATCGCTTGGCTTTTGCTGTGTGGGGTGCGGGGGAGAAGGAGCCGGTGCTGATGGCGCGTGCGCTCTTGACGGCCGAGCGTCTGCAGTTGACGCAGATGTGGGATGCGCGTGATGCGCGCGTGGTGAAGCCTGAGGATGCGTATCGGCGCTTGCTGAAACCAAAATCGTTGTATGCCGTTTTAACGCAGTTGCCCGCGCGTATGCTGGGTGCATTTCTGGATCGCGTGTTTGCTTTGCATCTGGAACTTTTGCTTTTGCATTTGCCGGATATGTTCGCGGATTTGCCGGTGAATGTGTTACCGGAAGTGGTGCGTCGGTTAGCGGATTCCGGCAATGCGGATGTTGTGCAGGAAGAGGTGGAACGTCGGTTGTCCGCCAAGAAGGCTGGCCCTGCCATGGTGTATTGGCTCTTGAAGGAGCCGCGTGATGTTGCGTGGCGTCAGGGACTGGATGAGACGGAGTTGTTGTGGCAGGGTATGGATGTGCTGGCACGCCCGGCTGCGGGTGACATGTTGAAGGCCCAGCATCTGGTGCGGGGGCTGTTCGAAGAT
>SKVN01000004.1 GCA_007129405.1 Kiritimatiellia bacterium | reverse complement strand
GCTTTCGCGCATTGCGAATGATTCTCGACTGCAGCCTCCCGTAGGAGTCTGGGCAGTGTCTCAGTCCCAGTGTTGCTGATCATCCTCTCAGACCAGCTAATGATCATCGCCTTGGTGAGCCGTTACCCCACCAACAAGCTAATCATACGCGGGCTCCTCCCCAAGCGGCAGGTCCGAAGATCCCCACCTTTAGTGTTGCAGCCATTCGACTGCAAACCACATTCGGCATTAATCCGCCTTTCGGCGGGCTATTCCCATCTTGAGGGCAGATTGCCCACGCGTTACTAACCCTTTCGCCACTCTCGTGATAAATCACTTTTCCGAAGAATTGTTCAAAATCACTTCCGTTCGACTTGCATGCCTAATCCACGCTGCCAGCGTTCGTTCTGAGCCAGAATCAAACTCTCCATAGTAAAACTATTGTTGCTGCCTTGCGGCAGTTAACATCTATCGAGTAAGATTCTTAGCACAAGCATTTGCCACCTGCTCCTTGTAAAAACAGATGGCTATGGGTAAATCACACCACTTCCGAATCGAAAGTAGTATATTTGTCGTAAACTATTCTTTTATCAAAGATCACTTCGCGCTGTTTCAAACGCGACAATCAAATTATCGAATGACGTCTCTCACGTCAATCACAAATTCAACAAAATATAACTTTTTTTGAACCTGTTTTTCTGCCAGCCCAGTACCGTGTACCAAACCGTCGTTTTCAAACGAGCGGCGTAATCTATATCCCCCCTAACACAAAAGCAACACCTTTTTTCAAAAAAAGCGATTTCCACGAAATATCAAAAAAAACCCTTTCTCCCAACTCAAGAACGCAACAACACACCCCCAGAACGCAAACTTGCAAACAGACTCGCAAACCAATAGGTTGGGAAACAACTACGCAAACAGACAGGCCCGCAAATGCGCATAACCTTGAAATTCGTTATAATCCTCACAGGCATGGTCGCAACCATTGTGGCCCGCATCGCCTATGTCCGTTCCCTCCCCCCCATCCCGCGCGGTGCGTTTGCTGTCGCCGACCGCCCTCTCAATATTGCCCATCGCGGCGGAGCACTCGAAGCTCCCGAAAACACAATCCATGCGTTCAACCATGCCGCGCAGGTTGGCGCAGATGCCATCGAAATGGATGTCTGGCTAACATCCGATGGCCACCTCGTTGCCGTTCACGATGCCACCGTTGATCGCACCACCGACGGCACTGGCAGAGTCGACCGGATGACAGTGGAACAAATCCAAGCCCTCGATGCCGCCTGGAACTGGAATCCGCAAAATCTACCAGAGCCCCCTCTCCGCGGACAGGGCATCCGCATACCAACACTAATCGAAGTATTTGAACAATTTCCGGATACCCCCATGATTATCGAGCTCAAAACCAAAAATCCAAATGCGGTGCTAGAGCTCGGACGCCTCATCCGAAAACATAACGCCGTAGATCGCGTCATCGCCGCATCCTTCAACCAGCGCACCATCCGCGCCATGCGGCGACAGTTCCCTGAAATTCTCACATCCGCAGGAGAAAATGAAGTCACCCTATTCTATGTAACCCATCTGATGGGTCTCCACAGGCTACTGCGGCCGGCCGCGCATTCCTTCCAGCTCCCCGAACACCGCGGCCGCATTCATCTGCTTTCTCGTCGCATGCTCCGTGCAATGTGGCGCAACGGAATCGATGTACACGTCTGGACCATAGAAGACCCGCACGACATGCAGCGCATGATTGATCTCGGCGTGAACGGCATCATCACCAGCCGCCCCGCCGAACTCAACCGCCTCTTGAGAGAACGCTAGAGCCCGGAAAACAAATCGTCCCCACCCGGCACATGGTATTGCCCTGCGCTCGAAGTCCTCTCCCCACTGGGCACGCTAGGCTCCAGCCCAGCCCTCAACCTTTGTGACTTAGTGTCTTCGTGGTTCTAAAAGCAAAGCCCATCCGCCCCCAAAACTGGCGTCGGGCGTCCGGAGTCCGGAGTCCTCGCTCTCCACCCAAGCTTCCCCTCTGCATCATCGGGGACCAACTCTGCGACTCACCCCTTCTCGCGCAACCAACGAGCAATATGGGGCGGCTCCGGTGCCACAAAACACATGCGCTCGCCGGAAAAAGGATGCGTAATCGTCAACGACTGGGCATGCAAAGCCAACAACTTGTGTGAATCCCCGGCCTTCCCGTATTTGCGATCACCAACAACAGGATGACCCAGCTCGGCAAGGTGAACCCGGATCTGATGCTTGCGTCCCGTGAATAATTGCACACGAAGAATACTGTACAGCCCCGATGTCTGCATAACCCGATACCCCGTATGCGCGAGTTTCCCCTTATCCGCATGAGGTGTCGAGTAAACCCTTAACGCAGCATTTTCGGTCAGATACGAGCGGATATCTCCCTCTGCTTTTGCCAGATGGCCATGCACAACAGCCACATACTGTTTTTCGGCCGCATCCCAGTTTTCCTGCAAACACTTTTTGGCATCGGGTGTCCGAGCGAAAACCAGCACCCCGGAAGTTTCCCGATCCAGCCGATGCACAATAAAGACTCGTTCGCGGGATTTGACTACCCCCTTGCGAACATAGTCCGTCAACAGCGCATAGGCAGTGCGTTCGCGGACAGCATCAGTCGCGATCGTGAGCAAACCCGGCTCCTTATTCACCACAATAATATCGCGATCTTCATGCAGAATCGTCAGCCCCGGGATGCGACCATGATTTCGTTTACGAGGCGCCTTGTGTTTCTTTTTCCTAGGATCAGTACCCATAATGCCCAACAACATCCCAGAAAGAGCACCCCGTGGAAAGCCATTTCAACTTCCGCGCTCCCCTCCCCCACATCAACCACCACCCCATGAACAGCAACCAAATTTCCCACAGAGCCTACCAGTTTTTTCTGTCCACATCTTTCTGTCTAAAACCAGCAAACTCCATCCACTCACCCGGCATAGGGCGTCCGGAGTCCGGCGGCCTCGCTCTCCCGCTCCAAACGCCGCACAAACACAGGCATCGCGAAAGCCCCCAATCTTTTGGTCATTGACTTCCCCAGGCTGGTGCGCTATCAACATGCCCAGCTTGAAGGCAAACAGCCATCAAGCCGCTGCGCACAACTGCCCAGCATTTTCTCTTTCCCTTTTCATCCGTCAGGCAGAGATTTTACCTATATATACGCGGATGGTCAGAGAAATAGAGAAATATGAACCGAACGAATTGTTTTACGGCTTTAATCGAGCCGCTGCGCCGCGCCATCGCTGAAGAAGGCTATACCACCCCCACACCAATCCAGGAGCAGGCGATCCCGCATGTTCTCCAAGGTCGCGACATTCTCGGCTGCGCACAAACCGGCACCGGCAAAACGGCGGCATTCACCCTCCCCTTACTACAAGGTATGGTAAAAGCGAATCGACCGACCCAACCCAATCGCCCACGAGCGCTAATCCTGACCCCGACACGGGAGCTGGCAGCACAAATCGGCGATAGCATTGCCACATACGGCCGTCATGTTCGTATGAGCCATGCGGTTATCTTCGGCGGTGTAGGCCAAGACCCCCAGGAGCGAGCCATGCGGCGGGGTGTTGATATCGTGGTTGCCACCCCCGGGCGTTTGCTTGATCTAATGGAACAACGACACATCTCGCTCGATGCCATCGAAGTCTTTGTGCTCGATGAAGCCGACCGCATGCTCGACATGGGATTCATCCCCTCCGTTCGACGCGTGATTGCCAAACTCCCGCGCAAGCGCCACTCCCTCTTTTTCTCGGCCACGATGCCACCGGTTGTGGCAAAGCTTGCACAAGAACTCCTGCACAACCCTGTGCAGGTCACCGTCGATCCCGAAAAGCCCACCGTAGAACGCATCTCGCAATCAGTTTTGTTTGTCGACAAAGGCAACAAGGATGAACTTCTCCTGAATCTCATCAATACCCGCAACATGGACAAGGTGATTGTATTTACGCGCACCAAACATGGTGCCGACCGCGTCGTTCGTTCGTTATCAGGTGGGCGCATTCGCTCCAGCGCCATTCATGGCAACAAATCACAAGGCGCGCGTACCAATGCCTTGGACGGATTTAAATCCGGCAATGTGCGGGCTCTCGTGGCAACAGATATTGCAGCCAGAGGCATCGATGTAGACGGCATCACGCACGTCATCAATTACGACCTGCCGCAAGATGCCGAGAGTTACGTCCACAGAATCGGACGCACCGCCCGTGCTGGGACCGATGGCGACGCCATCTCCTTTTGCTGCGCACGCGAACGCGATGCCCTACGCAGCATCGAATCCCTGATACGCAAACCCGTTCCCGTCGAGTCAGACCACCGCTGGCACTCCGAAACCGCACGCCTCGCAACCGGGGCGGATGCACGCCCGGAACCACGCGGCCAGCGCCCCGCACGCCGCAGCAAACCAAACGCCCCCTCAGGACGGAACGCCCCATTTGGCCGCCAACGCACCCGAACCAAAACCACAAGCCGCGGATAGAGAACACAGCCGGCGCCCCACAACCCGGCGTCGGGCGTCCTCGCCCCCCTCTGGGCACGCCAGGCTCCAGCCTGGCCCCTACCGGAACCGGAAAACGCTCGGCTCCGCCACAAACGGTTCAAAAGACAACCTGCGGCAATCTCGGCATAATCAGTTTGCTGCAAATAAACGCTGCAAAATCGCAACCAGTGCCCCGGCATGATACAGCGGCACTTGCAAAACAGGACGCTTCGTCAAATCCATCGTTTTGCCGGAAACCACCACGGCCAACTCCGGATTGTACTTGATCAAATACTGGCGCAAGCTCTGTGCCTTCGTGCGGACACCCGATTTAACCTCAACCGGCACAATGCACCCGTCTACATCCAGCAGAAACTCCATCTCGGAATTGCGCTCCGTCCACGAATAAAGACGCCGCTGTCCACTAGCAACCAACTCCGAAGCCACGAAGTTTTCAGCAAAGAATCCCTTGATCGTACCATAGTCCTGGGTAATCAGGGTCGCGGGTTGCAAATCCAGCATACAGCCCAGCAAGCCCACATCAAACAGGTAGAGCTTGAAAATGTTTGCCTTCGTGAACGACATAAGTGGCAACTGGGATTTTTCACAGATCGGCACCTTGTAGACCAGACCGGCATGCACGAGCCAGTCAATCGGCCCGGCAAGCGAATCGTAGCCCTTCTTGCCGGGTAGCACATCCTTGAACCGGTATCGTTGAACCGAATAGTCCATGTGAGACGCAAGTTGCACCGGGATGTTCTCGAATACAGACGCAATGTGCAGTGCATTTACCTTACCGGAATGCTTGCTAAAATCACCTCGATACGTCTCCAGCAGCTCCGCCTGCAACCTGCGCGATGTAAGCAGAGCCTCGGCCTTGCGTTCACGTAGCCCGAGATAGTGCGCCACAATCCGGGGCATCCCTCCGACCACATAATACTCCTTCAGTAAATCCCAGAGCCTGTTGTGCAAAACCGAACTCGTGTGTCCCTCTTCCAGAGAGGTCGCGAAAGCCTTTACCAGCAGATCGTCTCCCGCATTCATAACGAATTCTTCAAACGACAGCGGGTAGAGGTCAAGATAACAGACCTTGCCAACCGGAAAGGACGTTTCCGACAGGGCGATACCGAGAAGCGAACCCGCCGCACATATGAAAAGCTCCGGCATTTCTTCCGCGAAATACTTCAAGCTGGTCAGTGCCTCGGGACAATTCTGGATCTCATCCAGGATCACCAGATCCTTGTCGATGTCAATCTGCATGCCGGCAAAGAGGGAAAGATTATCCACAAGCCGTTGCGGCGAAAGGTTCTCTTTGAAAAGCGGGATCAATTCGCGGCCATTCTTCTCGAAGTCAAAGTGATGACAACGTGCGAACTCCTGCTCTCCGAACGCTTTTAGCAAATAGCTTTTCCCCACCTGACGGGCACCACGTAAGATCAACGGCACGCGATCCTTCTCATGCTTCCACACCACCAGACTCCGATATAACGCACGTCTCATGGTTGTAATAATTCCCGAATCAAAGATTTATTGCAACCATATATTTCGACATTTTGTTTCCAGGTTCGGTTTTTTAAATCCTCCCCATCAGCCTACCGGCGTCCTCGCCCCCCCTTCTGGGAACGCCAAGCTCCAGCCTACCCCCTCAACCTTAGTCCTTGGTGCCCCGTGCCACAAAGGGAGTCGGGACAAAGGCGGGCTGGGTACCCCCGAAGCCTATCCGTTTTTTTGTCACAATCTTGCTGTCTCCCCCCCCCCCAGCAGAGAAAACCCGGCGTCGAGCGGCTGGCCTCCTCGCCTCGCGCAGCGCGCCAGCAACCAGACAAGGCAGAGCTTCGCCCCCGCCACCCAGCGACACATCACCTCAAAAAAACTTGTATAATCATGCCATACGCATAGTTTGCTGTTTTCTTTCTCGAAACTTGCGAAAAGAAGATCAACATGAGAATAACAATTATCGGTGATATACACGCCATAGCCCCCAACGACCCGCATGATTTGTTTCATGATCATCGGCTATTCTTCAAGGACGCCTGGCCATCTTTCCTTGCCCTCATGACCCAAATCAAAGCAGCCTCTCCGGATTTGGTCATATCCGTTGGAGATCTCATGGATTGGTATAGCGACGAAAACCGCGATCTCGTTGTGGAGCAATTCAACCAGCTCCATTGCCCATGGTATTTCACACCCGGCAACCACGATCTGGAATTCCCGGTCTATCCCTTCACCAAATGGAAACTAACCCGCGATAAAGGCGATGAGCTGTCCCAACATTGGGAAGCCGCCGGCTTTAACTTTGGCAATCAGTATTTAGAAGCAGAAGACACTGGCCTTTTCCTGATCAATAGTGCGTTCAGCAAAGTGGCCGATGGTACCAAAGAATGGTTGCTGGAGCGCTTACCCAAAAACAAACGCAACTTCATCTTCACCCACGTCCCCTTCGCCCACCCCGACATCAGAGAACACATTCTGAGCGTATCTCCCAACCGCGACATGACCAAATACGTCCAAAGTGGTAATCCCGACTTTTTCGACGCCGAAATCCAAAGCCAAGTCTCCCATGTTTTCAATGGACATCTCCATTCCACCGGCACCGTCGAAACCTATCCAACGCAGCACCACTTCGTTGGCATGGGCATCACCCCAGCCAGATCCGGCAATGTGCGAGCAAACTTTCACTTACTCACCCTCGGCAAAGAAACCACCCTCGAAACCATAATACCCGAGTAACCCGGCGTCGGGCGTCCGGCGTCGGGCGTCCTCGGATCTTCCAAAACACCCAATCCTTTTGCATGACTTTTTTACCGCAAACGCCTATATTCGCAGCAACACGAAAGCAAGGGGCGCGTCTATGAAATGGGAAAGCATCAAAACCGAGGGTGCAACGACCAACGTAAGCATGCTGGAAGATCGCAAGGAAACCTGGATGCAATGCACCTACACGATTACACCGGATGCCCCCCAGCCCATCGACCAACAATTAGCCACTATTGAAAAAGCCGAAGCCGCGCTATTTACCCAATTGGGCATCCCCCCGGAATCCATCCTCTTCCGCCGCTTTTTCTCCAGCGACCTCATCAACCACCGCGAAGCACTGCTGGACTTCAAGCAGCGACAACCCAGCGACTTCTTTTATTCGCTCACCGAGCAGCCCCCCGTGCCTGCCAAAAAACTCGCACTTCTCGGCCTGTGTCTCGCGAACATCACAAATAAAACACGCGATGCCGAATTGCTCTGCTGCGAAACGACGAGTGGCATCCAGCACTTGTTTGTCGAGCACCTTATCGATCCCGATGCACAGGATGACGCCGCGCACCAGACCGAACGCATTTTTAACCGCCTGCGCCAAACATTATCGGCATACGATGCAACAATCGAAAACCATGTCCTGCGTACTTGGATTTATGCACCGCATGTGGATGCAGACTACCCCGGTATTGTAAAAGCCAGACGTGAGTTATTCGACCAGATCAATCTGACAAAAGACACGCATTATATCGCCAGCACTGGCATTCAAGGGGGAACCGGCCACCCATTCGCCCGCGTTTCGATGGATGCCTATGCCGTAGCCGGTATCGACGAGACCAGCATCCGCTATATCCATGCCCCTGCTTATCTAAGCCCCACGCATCATTATGGCGTCACATTCGAACGTGCCACCGCCATCAAGATGGGCATAACCGATTTCCTCTTTATCTCCGGCACGGCAAGTATTGATCACGAAGGCAATGTGGTACATGTCGGCGATGTCGTGAATCAGACGCACCGCACCCTGACCAATATTTCGGCACTGCTTGCGGCAGGCGGCTTCCAACCTGAAGATCTCTCCAGCTTCATCGTATACCTGCGGGATGCCGCGGACTATACATTCGTGAAACCCATCATCGATGCCTACGCCCCCGGCCTACCCGCCGTATATGTTCACGCCCCCGTCTGCCGTCCCCAGTGGTTGATCGAAATCGAAGCCACCGCAGGCACTTGCATTACCAATTAGGTTGTGCTTCATGTTCTGTAGGCTGTTTTCGCCGAAAGCAGCCTCGCGCGTGGATCGTGCATAGAAAACCCGTAAAAAGCCCGAAGGACACTCCACGGACACCACATGCTCAACACACGCCCAGCCTCGCTTTCGGCGAAAGCGGGCTACACTTTTATCCACCATTCTTTTTAGGCTAAATTCACCAACACATGATTTAGGCCGCCCAAATGCCAATACAAATAAATATCTTACAGAACGTAGCCGCGCAGGCCATAGATGGCTCACCATACCCAAGGCAAAAATGCCCTCACCCGCCGACTATATTCCACATACGCATTGCCGAAATGCTCCCCCAGCATTTTTTCCTCATAATGCATACGCCGGATGAATGCGAACAACAGAGCAGGTACCGTAATGAGAGTGGCATACCAAGCTCCTAGAAAAGCCACCGACCCCGTGACCATAAAAAAGGCACCCAAGTAACTCGGATGCCGCACCAACGCAAATGGCCCACTCGTGATCATCGCATGATTTTCCTGAAGCTCCAGATGCATGGTAAAATGCTTACCCAGCGCGTAAACCGACCATGTGCGCAAACCCAACCCCAACACCGCAACCGCCAAGACGCACACCGAGACAACCGTCCAGGGCATACTTTCCGGATAGCGCAAATATACAGCTTCAATAACAGCCGCAAGCTGGCAAAGATAGACCGTCCAGAGAATCTGGGCGCCCGTCGCCCGATCGCCAGATTTGGTTGTGATCGTAAAAGGGTTATACGCAGGCTGCAAAAGCGAGGCCAATACCCCCAATACAAAAACAATCCATAAATGCGGCGATCGCAACGCGTCCATATTGCCAACGGCAGGCAGAATCACCACCCCGAACGAAACCACCCCACCCATTATCACTCTTTTAACCTGCATAGCTTCCCCTTGATAAATACGTGACCTCACAATATCTCATGTTGCACCTTCATCCAGAAACAATGTGTTTATGCTGCCTATCGGCAGCATGCATCATTTTTTGGAGTGCGGTGACGAGCGAAGCGAACTCACCGCTTTCACCAAAGCGAAGCGTGCACCAACCACCCAGCGCACCTTCCAAATACACACGCCGTCGATCAACCAAACCGCTCGCCACGTCACACCCCGGCACTTCGTGCCCCCCAAAGCGGCAATATCTTGCCGCACGCCAAAAGGAAGCAACGTAGTTCCACTACTGCATATTCTAAATGACACCAACAGTTCTGGTTATCAGCTTCCGTTCTTCCGGTGTCATTTCAAAAGCAATGCTGCGCCACTTGGCCTGCGCATCTTGCCGTCCCCCTCCACATGCCATTCCCCCGCCCCACTGCAGCCAACGCGCATCCATCAAATACAGACAAGGAGGGTTCAGCCTCCCCGATTTACGTTTGCTGGCATACTCCACATTAACTTCTGCAAGCGTTCGGTCCAGTAATGGTATCATCTCAGCGCGCAGTCGCTCTTCAGGAACCGACTCATCCAGACAGACCAGAAAGGCGTGTCTTGCTCCCGCCATATCCGGCACCGCGCGAAACTGCGAGATCCCAATACCAAGCTCGTCCCGCAAAACACACAACGTCTGCATAAGTTGATTCACATGCACCTTCTCACCCATCACATTCAAAACATCGCCCGCCTTGCGAACAAAAGCAACGACTGGCGTGCGATTGTAAAAGGAATGAATTTCCACGATATCGTTAATATCATAGCGGTAGAGCCCATTAACATTCGTCAACAAAACTCGGTAGCGTCTCCCAACCTCGACCTGGTGCGCACACAAAGGCTGGCTGCATGACTGCGG
>SKVN01000189.1 GCA_007129405.1 Kiritimatiellia bacterium | reverse complement strand
TAAATATTCGGGTTGCCGTGGAGGAGCCGTCCCCACAGTTTGCCCCAGAACGAAAGCAAGCCAAGCTGTATATTCTGCAGGATCCGGTTGTTGCTACGTGAAAAATCCAGAAATACGGCTGTTCCGCCCGGCTTGAGTAGCCGATGGATTTCACGAAGTGTAAGCTGTAAATCCGGGGAGTTGCGGATAGCATAGCCACCGGTAATGAAATCAAAAGTATTATCGGGGGCCTGCATGGCATTCATGTCTTCGCACAGTATTTCTATTTGCGGCACGTGTTGGCAGCGCCTTTGGCAGATTGCCAGCATATCTTCGCTGAGATCCACAGCATTAATGGATGCCGCTGGAAATCTTTCGTGCAGAGCCAGGGTTATATCTCCGGTTCCACAAGCGATGTCGAGGCAGGTTGGCGCGTCGGCATCGGGCAGCATATTGATAAGCTGTTGTTTCCATGCCTGGTCCCTGCCGAAGGACATGAGCCGGGTAATGCGTGTATACTGCGGGGCAACCTCTTTGAAAAGCTGCTGATTGTATGCTTTTTTGGCTGCAGGCGTTTGTAAATCAGTACGGGAAATTTCTGCGATTCTTTTTGTCGATAAGGGCATGTCTATCCTTGTGTTTACGGTGATTATATATGAAGTTGAGGCATTGTTAATAGTTGGTTTCACAAAGAACCGAAGGATGTTTTTTTGTTGCCACAAGTATATCTTCACGAAATTGCCACATGCGTTCCTCCTAAGTCCTATACACAGGAGTTCACGCTAGATTTTTTGCTGCATCTTCAAGGCTCAACCCCGCGGAAGCGGGAATTCCTGCAAAAGATCTATCAGCGATCTGCTATCGACAAGCGGCACACTGTTATTGAAGATTATGACAAAGACCCCGCAGACTACAATTTCTTTCCGAAGAACAGCAGTCTCACACCTGAACCTTCGACAGCTAGGCGTAATGACGAATATATCAGGGCCGCAAATGTACTTTCTCTCCAAGCTGTGCGGGCATTGCTGGCAAAGCTTCCCGGGGTAGCGCCTGCTTCGGTGACGCATCTTATCACCGTCAGTTGCACGGGTTTCTCGGCTCCCGGTTTTGATATTCATCTGATGAAGGAAGTTGGTTTCCCTGCTTCGTTGAACCGGCTTCACATTGGGTTCATGGGATGTTATGCAGCGCTGCCGGCGCTTAGAACGGCACGTGATATTTGTCTGGCTGATCCTGAAGCGCGTGTGATTATCGTGAATCTCGAGCTCTGCTCGCTACATTTCCAACAAAAATTCGATCCTGATACGGTTGTGGCAAATGCCATTTTTGCAGATGGTGTTTCTGCCGCTTTCGTGTCGGCCCAGCGGGACGACTCGCGCGGACCTGTGCTTTCCATCCAGACCCTGCTTTCCCATTTTATTGAGAACAGCGAAAAGGATATGGCATGGCAAATTGGCGAGTATGGATTTGACATGAAACTCTCTTTATATGTGCCGCAGTTCATAGAGCAGAATATTGCAAACATTACGAACGCCCTTTTTGCAAAGGCCGGTAAAAGCAGATCTGACATCCAAATATGGGCCATACATCCGGGTGGGCGTGCCATTCTGGAGAAAGTGCAGGAAACGCTTGCGCTCGAAGCGGGGGCCTTGCAGGTTTCGTATGATATTCTGCGGGAGTACGGTAATATGAGTTCGGCCACAATCATGTTTGTACTCGAGCGAATCCTGGCGGATGACCGCGAGGGCGGCGTTTTTTCGGCAGCGTTCGGGCCTGGTCTGACCGTGGAGTGCTGCTTTTTGGAAAAAATAAGGGAAACCAGTCGCAATGGGCAAACATGATTTTTCGCGTCGTGCAGACGAGTTCGAACTGATGGACTTTCCAGATTCGGACGAGCAGCGACTTCTGCGTACGGTGCAGCAGTTTGCTTTGCTTAACAGGCTTTTTAGTTCATCGCGCCGGTTGATCCGCACGCATTTTCTCGACCCGCTGATACGGGAAGGGCAAACGAGTTTTTCCCTGCTGGATATCGGGGCGGGTGGCTGTGACATCCCCATATGGATTGTGCAGTATTGCCGAAAGCACGGCATCGCGCCACGGATCACCTGCATAGATTACGATGAACGCATTCTGGCATATGCCCGGGTTCAATGCGCGGCTTATCCGGAAATCACCATATGCAAACATGATGCATTACATATGCAGGAGCTCGGGCCATTTGATTATGTTTATGCAAATAATTTTTTGCATCATCTGGAAGATGCTGCCATTGCCACCGTGCTGCAGCAGACGGCGGGCATGGCGAGCCGCAGTTTTTTGCTCAACGATATTTATCGTTGCCGGATGGCGTACTGGTTATACACGCTTTTTGCGGGGGTGTTCTTGCACAATAGTTTTGCGTTTTATGATGGACGCTTGTCGATCCGCAAAGGGTTTACGGCATCCGATCTCCGTCAATGCATACAGATCGCAAGTCTAGGCGAGGAGATCAAGCTTGAAAGGGCAGCATGTTTCAGGATCATTGTTTACGGTACGGGCTAGGTTCTGACTTCATTCATATATTCGATTCCCCAAGGCACAGCGCTGCATTATCTTGCTGCCCAAGTGCGTTAACGGGGGTGTTTTTTAGCGCAAATCTTTCAGCAAAGACCGCGCCGTGTTTAGGTGTTCGGGGTCGTCTTTCCATGTGATGGGAAGATCAAGTTCGAGCAGCTTTTCGAGCACGGCGATCGCGCGTTCTTGCTGGCCTGAACGGACGAAGTGGTGGGCGAGATCCAAGCGTATCATGATGCTTTCGGGGTCCAGTTCAATGGCCTTTTTCAGGAATTTCTCCGCCTTTTCGTTTGAGCCACCGGGTAACCCGCGGGAGATAAGTCGGGCCGCCGCACGTTCGACACGGCTCACATTGGCGACTTCAGACTGCCATATTCCGTATAAATGCCACGATGGTGCATGATCGGGCATCCGTTCAATGGCTTGTTCGATGTACGCTTCGATTTCGTGACCTAGTTGAATCCGCCGCTGCACGCCGACAAGGTCGGCCATGCGTCCTTTGGCAATTGCCATCACAAAATAGGGGTGCCCTTTGTCCGGATAACGTGCAAGGCTTTTACCTGCCAACGCTTTGGCTTTTTCGAAATATTCCTTTTGGGACGACTTGTTCTCGAACCGGAAACCGATGGTTGCGTATAGCAGGCTTGCATTCCAGAGCGCCTCGTAATTACTGGCGTCGGCTTCCAGCACCGCAAGGTATGTTTGCAGTGCTTGCTTCTCATCCATCTGGACCATAAATCTATCTGCTTTCTCGAGCAGTTGGGTTATATCAGAATCCGCGTGTGCAGTGCCTGTTTGCAGGGAAAGCAGAAAGCAACTGGCAACAAAAAGGCATCTAATGGCATTCATGGCGAACAACCCCTGTGCAAACGAGTCATGCCGGCAACATCCATACGCTGGCAAGTTGACGGCATCGTTTATTTTTGATGCTGATTTTATCACATTATCTCTCTACCGCTCGTTGAGCGTATCGGTAGATGATTTCGTATTTATGAGGCAACGCTGAAGGCGTGTACACAATGTTTTGCATACATCACCTGATTTGTTCTGTGTTAACGGTTTAAGTATATGAAGAAAATCTCGTCTCATATTCCGACGAACGCCGCTCCAAATACGCCGGCAGAGTCCCCCTGCGTGTGTTTCACGATGGGCGTTTCCAGGCTGTCGCTGAAGACTTGGCGTTCGACTTCTTTGATGCCCTCTGTGTAGATGGCCTCGAAATTAGAAAACCCGCCCCCGAGAATGACGATATCCGGATCGAGTAAGGCAATCAGATTCGCCATGGCGGTACCGAAGCGCACAAAAAAGTGGTTAAAAAACTCCACGGCTCGAGACTCACCGGCAAAATAGGCTTTTTGGACTTCGGGCAACGGTTTGGGATCGTCGTACATTTTGGCGTACATTCTGGTGAGTCCGCCACCGCTGATAAAGGTTTCGATGCAGCCGCGATTTCCGCAATAACATTCCGGACCATTGGGGTCGATCGACATATGACCCCATTCTCCGCCAATGGCCTGCAGACCGGTATGGACTTTACCATCGATGACAATGCCGCCGCCACATCCCGTACCCATAATTACCCCAAAAACCATATGCATGCCCTTGCCGGGGCCCAGTATGGCCTCTGCCATCGCAAAGCAGTTCGCATCATTCTGTATGGCGATGGGGCGTCCTAGCGCCTGTTCTAAATCGTGCAGCACCGGCTTGCCATTCATGATGACGGCGTTTGAATTTTTCAAAAGGCCACTGCGCGGAGAGATGGCCCCGGGGGTTCCAATGCCGAGGGTGTGCTCCGCGCCGTTGATGTCTTGAACCATGATTTGGTACAAGCGGTTGATGTTGGCAATGATATGCTCGTAGCCTTGCTCCTGTTCGGTCGGGATACGCTCCCGGAAGAGTATGTTGGAATCCTGATCCAGAACGATGCCTTCGATTTTGGTGCCGCCGAGGTCAATGCCGAGCTTGTACATATTGGTAGGTCTCCAGATTGATTTAACGGAGTTGCGTTTTGCGGAATGCCGCGAGCGCCGTCCATACAATGGCGAGGCAGGTAATGGTGACGCCGCTGTTGCGCAAGGAAATCAGATATTCGGGCACGCCGATCTCCTTGGAGAGGAAGTGCGCGCCAATGGCCATCATGGCAATGCCAAGAACAATGGCAGCAACGCCGATGATCAGGAGGATCTTAACTTCTTTGTGGGAAAATTGTGGCATGGTGCAAACATCCTGTTTTTCATGTAAAAAAGGTAGTTCGTTTCTATTCCAGGTGTTGTTTGAAGTCAATACTATATGCTTTTGTCTTGTGAAGATGCAGCCCTCAAGTCCGTCAACAAGGAGCTTGTTGGTCTTTACTGGGATATCGGACAAATGATTGTGGAACGGCAGAAACAGGCTGGCTGGGGCAAATCCGTCGTCGAGAAGCTGGCGGATGACTTGCAGGCGGAGTTTCCGGGGGTAAGCGGGTTTTCGGCTTCCAACCTTTGGCGGATGAAGCTCTTTTTTGAAACCTATACGGGCTCAGAAAAACTCGCACCACTGGTGCGAGAAATTAGTTGGTCGCACAATCTAGTCGTTATGGAGCAGTGCAAAGACCCGCAGGAGCGTGAATTCTACATCAAAATGACCCGCAAGTTCGGCTGGTCAAAGAACGTGGAGCACCGGATGTTTCCATAAACCCGAGCGGGAGACGAGGTGTCGGATAAATCCCCATTACCGCTTTTAATTGGACGTTTGCTGCTCATATTAATCGCCCCTTTCGGTGAACACATAAGTCTGGTGAATACGTTCGTTTTATATGAGCACTATCACCGGAAATGGCGACGATTCTACGCTCCCGCAATCAACATGTTCGGAAGTTGGCGGTTGGTGACACAACGACTGCCACAGGCAGTGGTCAATCGCATTAAGCGGAAGCGATTTGATAATATCGTCGTATGGCCGATATAAGGTTCGCGGGTTTGATCGAACCGCGAAATGTTGGACGGACTGCATTTCGAATTGCTTCCCAATCAGGGAGGTCAGCAGGATGCGCCTCTATAAAAACAACGCCTCCATCATGTCGGCTAATTCCGCCTGTACCCGCTCGTCCGGGATTTTTCGCAAACTCAAATACAGAGATAGCGGGTCAACATCCGAGCCGTCTGCAAGTATACTCGGATTGTACCGCCAGACCTCAAGCTCAACATCTGCCTCGTATCGGTCAATGCATCCCTTGATAAGACCTTGCTCCAGTCCTGCCCGGGCATTCTTCTCCGAGACAGCAAACACCGGCAAAGGATCTTCGGAAAGCGCGCTCCGGTTTGCCAATGCGGAAATCCCCGCACATTTTGCCCCTTCGAGTGGGTTGTTCCAATTTACAAATAGTGTTTTTGCGACAGGTGAACGCAACAGGGGCAAAGCTGCGTCCCAAAGGGTACGCGAATCTCCCACAAAGCGGATCAGTTGCTCTTTCCCTTTGCGATAGGTCTGGCAAAGGTCATGTTGTTCCAATTCCGCCGTTGCGTTTGAAACCGAAGGTCGACTATACCCAAGCCGCGACGATAACTCTTTTGAGGAAAGGTCTTCCAGTCCACCTTGCTGCACCTGCATCAGAATCAACGCTTGAGCGGGAGGAGATAGCGGCTTGCCAACCCGCGATGCCCTATCGCCCGAACTCTCTGTTAACAGGGTAATGGACGCAGGCAAAAATATCTGCGTATCGGGTACCACAAAAGGAACACCCAATGCGATCATGCGATTCCGAACGTTTGCATTGATACCCGACAAGACCAAGGCAACATTGTCTCCACCAGAGGCCCCTTGTAACTGAATCCAATGCTGCCGGTATTCCGTCGGTGTTCCGGCATCCCACCCATCTTGTTCAACCGCTAATAACCATGACCGACCAAACACCCGCACGGAAAATAGAGCAAAACGTTCCCGCAGATGCAGAGGCAACGATGGAGCCGCATGCGGAACAAAAGGTCCCGCTCGCTCATCGAGACTGCCAAGATATGCTGCAGCTTTTGTTTTCAAATCCTTCATACTTCGATTTATATTATCTTAACGATTTAATATCAACATAAATCGTATAGACCATATAAATCGTTTTGGGTAACGACCAAAGCATTGCTCCAAAAGGATCCTTCCATATGATTAGAAAGACCACAAAAGTATACACGTCGACTCGGATGTGTTCAGAAAGAGGCAAAATGTATACACGTCCCAATCAATATGTATAACAACGCCACTTTTTTGAACACATGACAGATCGGGAAGACGGACCAAGCGGCAAGAGAATGCAAGGCGAGCGGAAGATGTGTGAGATTCACATGCGCATGGTGAGAATGGAAACAACGCTGAGAGATGGAGTTGCATTTGGCTAGCCTGCCAGCCGTAGCCGACGAGCGGTAGAATGATCGCCCTCCTTCGCAGTCTTTGCTTCGCGTCGACTGATTACGGCGGGCAGCCTTCGCTCTTCGCATGCTTCCCGATTCTCAAGAGGTCGGGACGAAAGCTGGCTTGCCATGCGTAGCCCGCAGGGCGAAGCATGGTGCCGGGGGCGGGACTCGAACCCGCATGAGTTTAACCTCGGCAGATTTTGAGTCTGCTGCGTATGCCAATTTCGCCACCCCGGCGCGGATTGGATTAGCAAAATAGCAGGGAGGCATGTGGGATTCAATCCAAAAAAATGCCACTGTAAAAAGGAGACGAGGCCGCCGGACTCCGGGCGCCCGACGCCGATCTGGTTATTCGGCGTCAGGAGTCGGGCGTCCGGCTTCCTCGGGGTTAGGTTGCGGCGTTTGTTGTTTTCTTTTTCAGGTGGAGGCCGAGGAAGAGCCAGAAGATGGTGATGATACTGGTGACGACAAGCATGGTGGTGAGGCCGAAGGTGTGTACTAGGGGGACTGATACTGCGGTGAACAGACCGCCGCCGACGAGAGGCTCGAAAAGCAGTTGTTTGTAGCCGAATGCTTCAAAGGCAGGCGTTTCCGCCTTGGGGTCGGTGATGCGCATCAAAAGCAAGCCGGTGGCGGTGACACCCAGTGACTGGCCGAAATCTCCGATGCCGCGCTCGAACCAGTAGTCGTTGAGCATGCGGGGGGCGAGGAAGATAAACACGCCGATCGTCCAGAGCATGCCCGCGATAATGAGGATGGCTAGCGGCAGCCAGGCATCGGCAATGGCACTGAGGGTTAACGAGCCTAAGGCACTGACAATCAGGAGGTCTAAAGCTCCTCCCTGGACTTTCAAGATCAGTTCGCGGTCGAGATGACCGTCGAAAAACTTGTGATGCAGCTTTTCCATGACAATTCCGCCAATCATGGCTAATGGAAACAGCGGTACATGCCCGAAAAGCTCTGGCATTCCCAAAGGCATCAGCACTGTCTTTTCCATCCATTTGAGAGCGGTCAAGATGATAGCTCCGACGCCGATTGCCAACCCGATGTAGGCGAGATGAAAACTTAATGGTTCCATACTTTCGATGCTGATGATTTTTTTTGCATCTTGTTTCTGCATTTGTGGGGAGGCTTCTTCTTTTTTCGTTTCCAAAAGCAGGTCGTCTTCCATTGTGACGATTTCGTTCGAAAGTGTTTCGATCTGTTCTTGTTCCTGGCGGGCATTTGTCAGGATTCGCGTGTGGCCTTTTTTGACGCCCCAGTTGATGATGGCGATACCCGAAAGTACACCCGCGATGAGTCCGATGGTGGCAACGCCGAGTGCAAGATCCTGACCTTCCGGCCACCCAAGCTCCCTGAAGGTGTCGCCTAGGCCTGCGGCGGTACCATGTCCCCCGATAAAGCCGATTTCAATGAGGGCACCGAACATGGGTTCCACGTCAAATAGCGGCATGAGGATCAAGGCTGTTACTGCCAATCCTACAACGTACTGTCCCCAGGCAATTGTGTGGCTGAGGGCGACTTGCGGCCCGGCTTTGGTCCAGACGTCCTTGATGCCGGGGATGGTTTTGCCGAGAAAGAGGCACGCAAAGACAATGTTGATCAGGAATCCGGGGTAGCCGGACCAAATGCGCAAGGTGTCTTTGGATACGAGTTGAAAGGAGTCGCTGGTAAAACGCTGCAGAACTTCTGGTCCGAGCAGCAGCAGAAAGAATCCTCCGATAATGGATGCCGGGATAAACAGGCTGCGCAAGAATGCAAGCCGTTTCCGAATCAGTTTCCCGACCACAAGTGCAAGTCCCAACCACGCAAATGCTAGTAAATGTTCCATGGGGTATTCCTTTTCGGGATATATGTGACTACATTTTTAGTGCCTTAAGACCGGCTTTCCTGGCAGCCTTGAGTTGCCGGTCATCGGAAGAGGCAAACGCTTCCGCACCCCATTCAACTGCACATGCAACATGCAGGGCATCCATGGCCCGCACGGGGCTGGTTTCCAGAATGCGGATTGCGGATCCGATGACTGTCGGCGTGAGGTTGATGATGACGGCATCGCGCACATCAGCGAGCAGTCGCGATTTCGCTTGGCCATACTGCACATCCGTGATCGTACGCTCACGCTTTCTCCGGTTGAGTGCAGAAACAACTTCAGGAACACAGATTACACTGAGGCCAAGTTCCGAGGCTTGGGAGCATGTAGTCTCGACTTTGTCACTGCCTTCTTCCTCAATGAACCGCTTAACAAAAGAGGATGAATCAAAAAAGGCTTTCACCGGGTTCGCTCCTCTAGAATCACCGACGAAAGTTCGGCTCCTTTTGCCGTGAGGCGAAGGGCGGGTTTCTGCCAGGATGGTTGCGTATCGCCCTCATGCGTCGCGGGGGATACCTCTGCAATGGGACGACCATGGCGCAGAACGACCAATGTTTCTCCGTTTTCTACCCGGGTGAACATATCCGAGGCATGGCTTCTTAATTCGGTTAATGTAACAGTGGTCATGATAAAGCTCCAATCTGTACAGAAGCGTACAAAAAAGTGGTCGTTCTGTCAATCAACGCTCGATATGCCGCAGCAATTCCAATTACGGACGCCGCCGCCTAAAGGCGGGACTACGAACGGGGAGGGTGTTTGCGAAGGAGAATCATGTACGGCGGGCGATGAAGAATTCGTAGGCGTAGTAGTCTGAAGAGCGGCGGTGCATTTCGGGCTCTTCGGCGATTTGGTCGAGTACTGCCAAGGCTTCTGTATCTTTGGCGTATTTTGTTCGTAAAACGGAGATGCGCACTTCCATGGGGGTGTAGAAATCTTGCCACCAGGCTTCGTCGGGTAATGTGAAATGACCGATGAGTTCGAATCCGCAGTCTTTGATGGCTGCCAGATCGTCTTTGAGCCATCCCATTGTGGGGTAGTCGAGATCGAAGCTGGCTTTGACTGCGGGGGGAGGATTCTCTTTGCGCCAGATGGCGTCGGTGAATGCAATATAGCCGGCCGGGCGCAGCAGTTCGTGGCAGACTTTAAGCGCCGAGCGCAGCCCGATGCTGTAAAGCGCTCCTTCGGACCAGATGAGGTCGAAGCTTTCGGGGACTTGATTTGGCGCCGCCATGTCTGCAACAACGGCTTTGATGCGTGAGGTAAGTTCCAGTTTGACGATGGTTTCCTGGAGTCGATCTATGCTGGGTGCATGATTGTCGATGGCGGTGATCGAGCCTGCGGTTAGTTCGCTAAGATAAAGGGTCTGGCATCCCACGCCGCAGCCAAGATCAAGGATCTCGGGTTGCGTGGGCAGCTCGGAGCATAGGGCGAGGGCCTGCGCTGCGCATGATTTTGAGCCGGGGCCTTGCCGGGGAAGGTGTTCGTATACGTCGAAGAAGATTTCCCAGAAGCGGGGACTTGGTTCGTTCATATGGTTCCTTTGAGGTAGCGCTGGCGTTTGGGGGCGGGAAATTTTTCGATAGCGTAACGCAGCATGGTGCGGGGCATGGTGCGGTAGTGCTTTTTGAGGAAAGCTTCCTCGGCTTGCAGATTCCGGT
>SKVN01000150.1 GCA_007129405.1 Kiritimatiellia bacterium | reverse complement strand
ATACCGAGAGCTGCCAGATAGTTCGTGAAGCCTTCGCCGGTTTCTGCGAGTGCGTCACTACCTGCGGCACCCGCGCGCCCTTGCAGCCAGGCCGAGGTGCCCATGCCGATGCCCGCAAAGATACCTGCGGCCATCAGGGGCTGCCACGGATATTCAGGGCTTACGATACCGCGCATGGTAAACATGAGTACGATGCCGTAGATGGTTTGCGAGAGCGGGGCTCCTACGAATGTAAGCAATGTGAACGGAGCGGCCTTACCTTGCGCATAGCAACGCTTCCAAGCACCAATCGCGGCAGAGCCAGCTGCACTTGTTCCCATTGCGGATCCAATGGCGGCCAATGCCAATGCCGCGATACCCCCCAAAAGCCCCATTGTTTCATTCAAGCTTCTTACAACTACTTCTTCCGTTACCATGACCATGACTCCTTCTTTTGTTTACATCGAGACAGCGTCTCAATCGTTTGCCAATGTGTTATTCCTGTGAGATCCGAGCAAAGGGTTTGTAGGCAAATCCTTTCCATTCAACATTTTTATGCATGGAGAATTCAAGTGTATTCAAGCGCACACCATGCACCAGAATACCCAAGGCACAGAGCACAATATTCAGCCCATGCCCGAGTAAAAGAATTAACGCAAAAACGGGTACCGTCCATATGCGGCTGAATCCGATTTCCATTGCCATGTCGTTAAAACTTGCCGCCACAGAGAGCGATGCCAGCCCCACGGCAAATAAACGAATGTAGGAAACAATATCAACAAAGCAGTTCACCATGCTGAGGGGAAACATCGCGTGATGAATCCAGTCCGATTTGAAGTCTTTGGGTGCCGTCATGAAAAGGAGGATCAGCACCACGGAAACAATGAGCATGGGCGCAAAGAATGCAGGAACCGGCTCGGCCAGGACCAAGTTCAAAGCGGTAAAGAACATGGACCATACGAGTCCGATCCAGCCGATTTGTGCAAGTGCTTTGAGGGCCGGGGCGAGTGCGATAGCATTCCAGATATGGGCTACGGTAAGATGTAGAGCGCCGATGATGAAACAGATGCGTATGACCAGATCCCGTGCTTCTGCTCCCTTGAAAACATCAAGGTGAGGCGCGCGCAGCAACGCTGGCAGGCTATCTGGCGCTATGCCGAACCAATTGCCGGTGAGGCTTCCCCAGATAAGTGTTGTGGTACTGAGAATTGCGAAGAGCACGAATGGATAGGCCGGTGCCTTGGGTAGTTTGAGGCGGGCGAATATGGTAATGGCCAGGAATAAGAGGCCGTATCCAGCATCCCCGATGAGAATGGCAAAGAAGATGCTGAAAAATATCAGGAAAATGGAGCTGATGTCGGACTCCCAATATCCCGGCAGAATAGAGATGACTTGAAAAACGGCCTTGATCGGTTCAACCCAGCGCGGCATTTGCAGCAAGGTTGGTACGTCTTCTCCCGGTTTCGGGTCCCGCGCTGTAATGGCCCAACCATGCTGATTGGCTACCTGCCAGATGTTTTCGAGCTTTTTCCGTGGGCAGAAGCCCGCGAGGGATACAATTTTTCCATGTTCAGCCAATGCCGCTTGGGTGCGCACGAATGCAAGCTGGTCTTTGCGTTTAAGGCGTTCTTTTTGCAGCGTCTCTATATGAACAGAAAGTTCGCAGAGTTCAGCGTGAATATCGGCTAGTTCTGTTTGCAGGGCATCTAGTTCTGTTTCGATTTCGGCCAGCGATTTTTCGGGCAGTGCCGCAATGGAACCATCGATTTCAAATTCCTGCTGGGAGATGGCGACCATGCAGTGACCTTTGTTCGAATTCGATATTTCCCTGACAACTACACCTTCAGGTACTGCCAGAGTCTGCGGGTCGCTGACGCGCAAGAGTTTAACATGAATGCCTTTCGCACGAAGATCGTCGAGGCATGCAGGATCGAAATTACCAAAGGGTTCGATGATGTGCTTTTGATGGTGGCAATCGGCTAGCTGTTCTTCCACTGCGTGTTGCCTATGCAGGAGCTCCGTGACGAGATCAAGAATGTTGCTGGGTTGTGGGGGGGATGTTGGGGTGGCGGGCTCATCATGGATGTGGGTATGTGCCAGTTCCAGCGCATCTAATGCCTGTTCCACTTGCCGAACCGCATCCGTTTCCGCGGCGTGCGTTTCTGGCGGAACGGAAGATTGGGTGATATGGAGCAGTCCAAGTTCCCGCAGCACCTCAAGGGTTTGCTTCTTGCCATTTTCAAGGCATAAAATGGTTACATGTTGCATGGGGACAATCATGTTGCCGCCTCACTTTCTTCCAATACATCTGGTGGCATACGATCCGTGCGCTTTTTGGCAATCTTTCCACGCGCGACAGACGCCGTTTGCTCATCGCCTAGGTAAATCTTGATGACCCGGATGTTGTCCTTACACTCCGGGATTTTTACTTTCTCAAATAGATTGACCCGCTGCGATGTGGTGCGCAACTCTTCGCTTACGAGATCACGTTGTTCCTGTAAAATCTGCATGGCGGCCTTTTTGCGGAGCATCTCGGATAGTTGCTCCTGGGCGTCATCGATCCAGGCCGGCGTGATGAATAGATCAGGTTCCGGTTGTTCCAGCTCTACGGATTGCAAGAGGGGAATATTCACGCCTGCAATGTTGCCGGCGGTGGTGTTGATCTTTTGCAGGATGACTTGCGCGTCTTCTGACTCTGGCGTGGCAAAGAGCGCAACCCAGCCCTTGAGATCATCTGCCAAACTTTGCAAAGCAGCTT
>SKVN01000040.1 GCA_007129405.1 Kiritimatiellia bacterium | reverse complement strand
TGGGCTTTGCTGGTTTGAACCACGAAGACAGTAAGACACTAAGGCTGATGGGCTTTGCAAGGTTAACCGCGAATTTTGCGAATTGGGCGAATTGGGTAGGGAACCGCAGAAGACGCATCCTCCTTTGCTGAAGTTACGGACATGGAAGGACGCAGAAAAGGGGAGGGAGTTAGACAGAAAAATGGGGGACATAAAAAACTGGCAGGCTCCGGGGAGGGAGACGGAAGACTGCTGGTGGGCTTTGCTGGTTTGAACCACGAAGACAGTAAGACACTAAGGCTGATGGGCTTTGCAAGGTTAACCGCGAATTTTGCGAATTGAGTAGGGAACCGCATCCGCCTTGGCCCCGACTCCCTTCGGGGCACGGGGCTACGGCGCGACATGGAAGGACGCAGAAGGGGGAAGGCAGAGGTCACGTTTTACGTTTCACGGTCTGTGGTTTGAAAGAGGGGATTGACATTGCGGGGGGGATGCTCTAGGTTTTTGCGGCGATTTGAGGCGGGCGATTAACTCAGTTGGTTAGAGTGTCACCTTGACATGGTGGAAGTCACAGGTTCGAGTCCTGTATCGCCCACCACCCTTCGCTCCTTGTTCCTCGGAGCTTCGGGTGGCAGGCTTTTTGGATGCGAACAACACATATGATAACCGCATGCGACATTGTTATTACGGCAATTGATTTTGAGGGGACGGGTGCAGTCAGAGGATATCCGGACGAGCCGTGGCAAATTGGCCTGATACAGATTCACAAGGGGCAAGTTGAAACGTCGCGCATCTACGAGAGTCTATTGTATGTGGGAGATCGTCCCTTTAATCGTTATGCGCCCGGGCGCCATTCCGTCTTGCGAGATGAGTTAAAGCAGGCCTCTACGCTTCCTTCTTTGTGGCCGGAGGTACGCCCCTATCTCTCCGACGTTCCGCTTGCTGCACACAATGTCGCAACAGAACAACGTTATCTCGCTACGGCATTTCCTCTGCATGTTCCGGCGGTTTGGCTAGATACACTCAAGTTAACGAAATGGGCCTATCCAACATTGTCATCGTATAAGCTGGAGGACGTGTTGCGCGTATTGTCACTGGAAGATCGGGTTTGCACCATAATTCCCGGTCGAGAGCCTCACGATGCACTGTATGACGCGGTTGGTTGTGCCGTCTTGCTATGTCACCTTTTGCAGCAACCAGGTTGGCCGAATTTGTCGGTAGATGACCTTCTCTCTTTGCAAAAGCCTAAAGGGCGGGTTTGAGAAGGGCTCTTGCTTGTTGGCCGAGCGATTCCTTTTTTTTCTCACTGGCGATATTTGCGGGCGTGAAAAATGGAGGGGATGTTGGGGTGCCACTTTTTTGTGAGCAGGGTTATACCCGTTTCTTCAATCGCGGAGGCGGCAAGCGCGCCTACGGCTATGCGAAAGATCCAAGGTGTGATTTCGGCAAAGAAGAACCATACGCCGATTCCCAGCAGTGCGGTTGAACATTTTGCGGTCCAAGTGTGATAGGATGGTAAACGTCGGAATTTGATGATCGCGGTGAGTCCTGAAATAGCGAGCAGTCCGAGGGTGGCCAGAAAGAAAGGGGCTTCGTTGGTTATGAGATCCGGCCATAAGAACCATCCGCCAAGCATGACGGTGACACACATCACGACATCACCGGCCGTATCCAATTGTGTCCCGAGTTCGGTTTGCTGGTGGAGTCGTCGGGCGAGATAGCCGTCTAGCATATCGCTGCATAAGAGAACGGCGAAAAGGATTAAAAATGTATGGCGGTAGCCCAGATGTCCCAGTGCAATGAGCATGGGAGCCAGCAGCAGGCGGGCCATTGTAATCCGATTGGGCCAAGTAAGGATACGCGCGGGCTTCTTGGTGGCGTTTTGCATATGTGATGGTATCGTATTTCAAGGGTTCATTGTAATGGCATCCGCGAGAAGCCTACGGTAAAAAAGATAGATGCTAAAGCTAAAACAGATAGCTGGATGTGTGGCGATTGTGGCCATGATGCTGTGTTGGGTCCATTGTGCGGAAAAACGATTGTAAATGGTTGATATGAAGTTGTCTTTGTCTGATAACTCGCATGCTTATGCTGCGATTGTTCCTTCGATGATCTTTTTTGCGTTGTCATTTGTATGGTTCAAGGTTGCCAATGAAAGCTATGGTCCCTTGACCATCATATTCTTTCGTCTGGCGCTTTCTTCCGTGCTCCTGTTGGCGTTTGCTTATGGAACGCGGCAGTTGGTGTTGCCCCGGCGTCGGGATATTCCTTTGGTTTGTCTGTTGGGCTTCTTTGAGCCATTTTTATATTTCGTGTTTGAGAGCTATGGTTTGCAATTGCTGTCTTCCACGGTGGGGGCTGTGATTATTTCGATGATTCCGCTGGTGAGTCCTTTTGCGGCCTACCTGTTTTTGCGGGAGGGGTTGTGTTGGCGGCATCTTGTTTGTGTCGTGGTATCGCTCGTCGGGGTGGCATTGGTAGTCGTTGAGAGGGGGGCTGGAATGACGGCCTCGTGGTTGGGTATCCTTCTGCAGTTTGGCGCGGTGTGCTCGGCGGTGGCCTACACCGTGGTATTGCAGAAGATCCCATTACGCTTAAACACGCTATCCGTGATTCTGTACCAGAATATTGTAGGAGCTATTCTTTTTGTGCCGTTGTGGCGGATGTTTGAGTATGATCGTTTTATGGCTACTCCGGCTGATGGCAGTGGCTTGATCGCTATTTTGAAGTTATCGATTATGGTGTCGACGCTGGCATTTATCCTGTTCAGCTTCAGTGTTCGTAAACTGGGGGTCAATCGCGCCAATATGTTTGTGAATGTGATTCCCGTATTCACCGCCATTTTTGCCTGGTGGATCTTGGGTGACACTTTGACGGTGCAGAAGGGGCTCGGGATTGGTGTCGTGATAGGCAGCTTGTTTCTGGCTGAACGGATGCGAGTGAAGGCACCAGTGGTCGTTGCGCCTAGCGGTTAGGGTGCCGCGACGCCAGCGGGCTATGACGAAGCGGTGATGTTATAGGTTCGTTCCTGCACTTCGGCGGCCACGAAGATGAGGGCTGTAACGTAGGGCGGCAGTTTGGAAGTTCGGTGAACGAGAACGGCGACGAGATCGGATTGCGAGTCGGTAAAAAAAATCGTTTACCTTTCTCGGCAACCGGGATGAGACTTTTTTGTTGTGTTGGTATAAAGATAAAATTGCAACATCAGAGCATAAAACAATCAAGTGTATACAATGGAACAAAGGATACTTGGTAGAACCGGATTCAGGGTGAGTGCAATGGGCTTGGGGGCGGGCGGTCCCAGTCGGTTGGGGGCTCTCAGCGGATGTACGAAAGAGGCATCATGTCGGGTTGTCCATGCGGCCTTGGATCTGGGCATCAATCTTTTTGATACATCCGAGTCGTATGGCACGGAGGCATTATTAGGCTCTGCGCTACGCGAGGCCAGACGCGAAGATATTGTGATTTGTACCAAGCTGCATGGCGGGATAGATGGGCGCGCCAAGAATTTGCGAGAGGTCGAGGCCACCTTAGATGAGAGTCTCATGCAACTCGGTACAGACTACGTCGACGTTTATATGATGCATGCTATCGGGGCCAGGCGCTACGACGCCATTGCTGTTCCGCTTTTGCCTTCCTTGCAGAAGATGAAAGACAAAGGCAAGATTCGGGCGATCGGTATTACAGAGTGTTTCGGGGTAGATTGTGGTCACAACATGTTGCAGCGTGCACTGGTCGACGATGCGTATGATGTGATGATGGTAGGGTTCAATCTACTAAACACTTCGGCGCGTGAAACCGTCTTGGATAGAGCCCGCGAGCAGGAAGTGGGTGTTCTCGATATGTTTGCGGTACGTAAAGCGTTGCGGGATGTGTCAACGCTTCGCGATTACCTGCACGCCTGCTTATCTTCTGACGAGTTTGTGTCAGATGGAGCAAAATTCGTGGATACCATTCAGTCGGCCTTAGTGGAAGGTGTTTGCGAGTCGTTGACCGAGATGGCGTATCGATACTGCTTGTTTACGCCCGGCATTGATTGCGTGTTGACGGGCACAGGTTCGGAAGCACATCTTCGTGCGAATGCGGCTGCTGTTGAGAAGGGGGCACTTCCTCTGCGGCTCGTCGAGGCCATCACTGCATGTTCTGCGGGGTGGTATGATTTGACCGCGCAATAGATCTGCAACAATCAAGTTAAGAAGGTGACGACGAGTTATGTTGTTGGTTCATGTGCGGGTAAGCAGCAGGTAAGGATAGTTGTCATGATCGGGCGAGGAGCTCGTTGATGGCTTTGGCAGCACGGCGTCCTTCGCCCATGGCGAGGATCACCGTGGCAGCGCCGAGTACAATATCGCCACCGGCAAATACGCGATCGATAGATGTTTTGCCGGTTTCGTCAACAACGAGGGTGCCCCATTTGCTCGTTTCGAGTCCGGGGGTTGTCTGGCGTATCAAGGGATTCGAGTCGTTGCCGATGGCGACGATAACCGTGTCGACATCCATTTCGCATTCGCTACCTTTTACGGGGACCGGGCGTCTTCTGCCGGAATCGTCGGGTTCGCCCAATTCGTATTGCAGCAGTTCCATGCCAGAGACCCAGCCGCGTTCGTCGGCGAGGATCCGCGTCGGATTCTGTAGCAGATGAAACTGGATACCCTCTTCCTTGGCATGTGCAATTTCTTCCACGCGGGCCGGCATCTCAGCTTCCGTGCGGCGATATATCAGATGGACTTCCTCGGCCCCGAGGCGGAGTGCGCAACGCGCGGCATCCATGGCGACATTGCCACCACCGAGCACGGCTACTTTGCGCGAGGGAAAGATCGGGGTTGCGGCGCGGTTATCGTAGCCTTTCATGAGATTGGCACGGGTCAGGTATTCGTTTGCGGAAAACACGCCGACGAGGTTCTCGCCTTCGATGTTCATGAATTTGGGTAATCCGGCTCCCGTGCCAACAAACAATGCATCGTATCCGTCTTTTTTAAGTAGGTCCGTGAGACGGCGGGTGCGTCCAATGACAAAATCGGTGATTACTTCCACGCCCATCGCCCGCAATTCCTCGATTTCGCGATCCACGATAGCTTTGGGTAAGCGGAACTCGGGGATGCCGTATAGCAGCACGCCCCCTGGACGGTGGAAGGCTTCGAAAACGGTAACGCTGTGTCCTTCGCGGCGCACATCTGCTGCTACCGTTATGCTGGCAGGGCCGCTACCAACAATTGCCACTTTTTTGCCGGTGTCGGGTTTGACATGTGGCGTTTTGATGAGGCCGTTTTCGCGTTCCCAGTCGGCCACGAAGCGTTCCAGTCTGCCAATGGCAACAGCCTTGTCGACGGATTTCAAGGCCTTGCCAACCGTACAGGGTGCCTGGCATTGGGTTTCCTGCGGGCATACCCGACCACAAACGGCTGGCAGAAGACTGTTTTCGCGAATGATGCCAATGGCATCGGCGAAATTCCCTTCTGTGATCTTCTGGATAAACCCGGGGATATCAATTCCAACGGGGCATCCTTTGATGCAGGGTTTGGTTGGACACTGTAAGCAGCGTTCTGCTTCCAGCTTTGCCTGGGCTTCCGAATAGCCTAGCGCGACTTCCTGCATGTTCTCGCGTCGCAACGTGGGATCCTGTGCCGGCATTTCCTGTGCCGGGATTGCCATCCGGTCTTTGGGTTTCAAGGGTGTTGTCAATGCTGCCAGTTGTTGTTCTGCAAGCGTGTAGAGCTGTTCTGCGGTTGGGTGACTCATGGTGATTTCTCCGCTATTTCTTCGAGATGGCAGCGATGGTGCTCGGCATCTTCTTTGGGTTTGAATGCCTGCAGGCGAGTGATCATGTTGTCGAAATCAACGAGATGTCCATCGAACTCGGGTCCGTCCACACACACAAATTTGGTTTCTTCGCCAACGGTTACCCGGCATCCGCCGCACATACCTGTGCCGTCTACCATAATCGTATTAAGCGAAACCATCGTTTTGACAGCGAAAGGTCGTGTGGTTTCAGCGCAGAATTTCATCATGACTGGCGGTCCAATGGCGACTGCCAGATCAGGTTTTGGTGCGCTCGCGCAAAAATCCTTGAGCGGTTCGGTGACGAGTCCCTTGCGACCGTAGGATCCGTCATCTGTGCAGATGACAAGCTCATCGGCGATTTTGCGCATTTCTTCTTCTAAAATCAGCAGTTCCTTCGAGCGTGCCCCCATGATGATGATGAGTTCGTTGCCTGCCGCTTTCATGGCTTGGGCAATAGGGTGTAGTGGGGCGACGCCGATGCCACCTCCCACGCAAATCACGCGCCCGAATTTTTCAATGTGGGTTGGTGTGCCGAGTGGGCCGAGTACATGTGCCACGGTATCGCCTACGGATTTCTCGGCCAGTAGATGTGTGGTGCGACCCACGGCCTGAAAGATCAGGGTAATGGACCCCTCTTTTGTGTCGGCATCCGCGATGGTGAGAGGAATGCGTTCACCGAAATGACTGTCGATCTGGACGATGACAAATTGTCCGGCCTTGCGTTCGCTCGCGATCAACGGAGCTGCTATACGCATCTGGTAGACATCCGTTGCTAACCGTTTCTTATGTAGAATTTTGTTCATGGGAAAGCATGGTATAGAATTGCACATTATTGGCAAGATCTTATCTGCCGCATCTCCGCACCCGGCACTCCGTGCCGGACCGAAGCGGTGAGGTCGCTTACCTCGTGTGTCCACCGTAGCGTATTCGCGAAGGTGGATCACCGCACTCCAAAGGGGTTGCTAGTTATAGTCTGACGCGTCGACAACAAGACCACAGCAGCTTGTGGTTAACATCGTGATGAAAAACTAGCGGGCATATAAATTTGTGTTGACAGTATATTATCATGTTATATTTTCTTTTGAAGCAAAACGGGGTGTGTATGTACGATTTTGGGATAGTGCGAGAATTGCGGAAGCGTGAGGGGTTTACGCTGGACGAGATACAGGCGCGTAGTGGCGTGACGCCTGCGGTATTGTCGCGGATTGAGCGCAATATGGCGCAGCCGGAGTTGGATACGTTGTATCGATTGCCGCGTGCCTGCATGATTGTCGCGGTTACGGAACTATGCATCGCCCTGATGGCGGGGTGGATGATTTTCCCATTTGTTTTTGGTTATGGACATGCCCCGGATGAGGGGAGTCAGCTCGCATTTGTTACCTTGCCGCAGGTCTTTACTGAAATGCGGGGTGGATTCTGGGTTGGCATCTTGTTTTTCTCTTTATTCTTTGCTGCAGCATTCAGTTCATCATTGGCGGGGTTGAAGGTGATCGTGGCGGCAGTTTCAGAAGAGCTCAAATTGCCCAACCGTTATGCTGTGTTGGCGGTGAGTGTATTGATGCTGTTACTGGGTACGGCTTCGGCTTTAAGCTTTACGCCGTTGGACTGGCGTATAGCTGGTGAGCCCGTGCTGGATTTTATCGACCGGGTGGCTGGCGGGAATGTCATTATTGTGTCCGGCATTCTCGGGGCGGCGTTTTTCTGTTGGCTGGTGCCGCCGCAACGAATTCGTGATGTGCTGGGAACACCGCATCCTTGGTGGCATTGGCGTATCTATATCGTGGGGCGTTTCTTGCCTGTTGTGGTGATTGTCTGGCTTATCGTGACGAGATTTCTGCAGTCTGTTGTGTGATGTGGTATATGGAAACGAAAGTACGAGTGGATGCATGGTAGGCGTTTGTGTGTCGTGAAACTGCTGAAACCGTTATGCCGTTACCTGCGTTGTGGCTCGTTGCGTCATGACCTTTGGCCAAACAAGGAAGGAATATCGCATATGTTCTCGCTCTTTTTCCAAGTATTATCCGAATGTCTCCAACGTAAAAACTACGGAATACAGATCTTCCTGATGATCTTGATCGCGACCCTGCTACAGATCGGGTTCTGGGCAAGGCTGGGGGTTGGTGGGGATCAGAACGTGATACTCGACTTGGGAACAGCGTATGCCGAGAGCGGTGTTCTTGAACCATCAACCAAGCCAACCAGTGGCGATGGTCGCGTTCCAGGTGTTCTGCTGACCTATTTTGTTGGAACGTCGCTGCGTGTATCGTCAGATCACAGACTGCCAGCAGCACTTCTTGTTGTTACCAATGCGGCTTCTCTTGTCGTGCTAGGGGTGACAATGAAAGGACTTGTCGGTGGGCATCTGGCTCTCTGGTTTCTCGCTCTTTATGGACTTTCACCATGGAGATTGTTCAACGCCAGTATGCTATGGGAACCCGCCTTTCTCTTTCTGCCTGCTTCCTTGCACTTCGCGGCATGTGCTATGCTCCGGAATCGGAGAAGGGTGGATGCATCTTTTGTGCTGGGTCTGTCTCTTGCCATCGCATTTCAGTTCCATGCATCCTTCCTGGTACTTTTGGTTGCGACGGGCATTCTCGTGATCCGAAAATCGATCAACCTTCATTGGCCTGTTTTTATTTTAGGCGGTTTTTTGGGTGGGTTGCCCTTTTTGTTGAGTGCCCTTGCAACAGAGGGTGAAGCGTTTGGGTTTGCGCCGCAGTTCAAAGACTCCATATGGGCCGTTTTGGGTACTTCTGCGCGTAATATTCCCAAGGCTCTACTGTACTGGTTGCGTATGGGATCGGCCGATGTTGGAAGACGATTTGCAGAAACCTTTTTGCCGGCAATTGTGTCTAGACCGTTGGGTGTATTGGCGCTCGGAAGCGTTTTGGTGCCAGCGGTTTCTGCAGTGCGGCAATTACAGGGTAAAATATCAGAACGTGACGCGGGAGAAGAGCGTTGGCTGTTGAAATATGCCGCAGCGTTCTTTTTCGCATTGTTAATAAGCGCCGCAGTATCTCCTGTGACCATGCAGGGGTGGCACGCTGTTGTGGCATTGCATGCTGCCTGTATTCCTCCCTCTCTCTTTCTGGCTACGCTTTGGACCAAGAAACATGATTTCAGGCAGGTATATGTTTTCGCTTTTTTCGGTATTATCGTTGCGAGCTCGCTCGTGCTTTTGTTTGGGCACCCGCTGTCGACCGGATAATGCCAAGCAGATGAGATATCTTTTCCAACCCACATATTTCACAAACCATACACTGGCGTGCGGATGTATGCTCATAGCGAGCACGTGCAGTCCATGGCAATCTCGGGAATCGGTGAATGATTCATACAAATCGTATTATTTTGTCTGTAATTTGTTTTGACAGTATTAATTAAATAAATATTATTTGTTTAAACAAATTTCGAGGCATTATGTACGATTTTGGTATAGTGAGAGAGTTGCGGAAGCGCGAGGGGTTGACGCTCGACGAGATACAGGTACGCAGTGGTGTGACACCGGCGGTGTTGTCGCGGATTGAGCGTAATATGGCCCGCCCGGAGCTGGATACGTTGTATCGGTTGGCGCGCGTGTTCGGCATGACGGCGACGGATTTACTGTCTTTGGCCGAGCAGCGGTCTTCGCATACGACTGCGGAGGAGTGTTATGAGCGGGGATGTTTCCGGTTTCGCAAGGTTACGTATGGTAATCTGACAGTATTTCATGCTTCTGCCAAGGCGGGGGGGCAAGTCTCCACGCCGGAAGTCCATCATAATGAGTATGAGTTGTTCTGGGTATTGCATGGTGTTGTGCGCTTGATTCTGCCTAACGAACAACATGTATTGAAAAAGGGGCAGGCGATTCAATTTGATGCGATGCTTGAACATTCGTATGAAGTGCTTGAGGATAGTGAAATGGTAATGACGCACATCAGGAAGGGGAAACGATATTAATGAAAATTGATTCGAATTTGCAGTTGGGTGATTTACGGGGATTATTACAGCGGTTCTGGGAGCTGTCGGGCGACAAGATCGAGCGGATTGAGCGGGAGTATGATATCTCGCAGGGTTCGCCTGTTTTTACGGTTGACGGAACGTACACAACGCGCGGTTGGACGGAGTGGACGCAGGGGTTTCAATATGGATCTTCGGTGTTGCAGTTTGATGCTACGGATGAGGATCGCTTCCTGGAGGCTGCCCGCCAGGGAACCTTGCAGTATATGGCACCGCATGTATCTCATACAGGGGTTCATGATCATGGCTTCAACAATACGAGCACCTATGGTGGGTTGTTGCGTCTGATGGAAGAGGGGCGCATTCCCGCGAATGAATGGGAAGCCCATTTTTATCGTTTGGCATTGAAAATATCGGGTGCCGTGCAGGCAGGACGTTGGAGTCCGACAGCGGATGGCAATGGCTTTATCTATTCGTTTAATGGTCCGCATTCCTTGTTTGCAGACACCATTCGTTCTTTGCGCGCCTTGGCGTTGAGCTATCGTCTGGGGCACGTGATGATGGGAGAGAACGATAAACCGGTTTCGTTGTTGGCGCGGTTGATCATGCATGCGCGCACGACGGCTGATTATGCCGTATTTTATGGCGAGGGGCGCGATGCCTACGACATTCGTGGTCGTGTTGCACACGAAAGTATTTTTAATCCGAATGATGGCAACTACCGTTGTCCGAATTCGCAGCAGGGTTATGCGCCTTTCAGCACATGGACGCGTGGTTTGGCGTGGATTATCTGTGGCTATCCAGAGCAACTGGAGTTTCTGGATACGGTTCCGGAAGTTGATCTGGAGGGTTTGGG
>SKVN01000153.1 GCA_007129405.1 Kiritimatiellia bacterium | reverse complement strand
GCAGTTCCCACGCGACTGGTTGTTGCACTGTCTTCCCTTTGCGCATTTACGCCCTTCCAGGGAAAGAGCTTTGCGCTATCTGCTGTCTGATTGAAATGATCCAATAGTAGGCGAAGTCAACACCTGCATGATATATTCTTGTGCAGGACAAGGGGGGGCACGGCTCTGAATCTGATCTCAAAAAAAACGGTCAACCTATTGTTTGCGGCGCTCTCCTCTGGTATGTTGCAGCATCATGCGAATTATAAATTATTTCCAGGCGTTGTTTCTCGTGCTTTTTGGTTCTGTTCTTGTCTACGGTGAACCCGCGCCGCCGGTTCCTGACTGGATAACGCAAAAACAATACGAGGTACTGGCACCGCATCCTCGCTTATATGTGAGTCAGGGACAACTTGATCGCGTGATTGCTGGCAGGGTTGGGTTAGAAGACTTGTATGAGCAGATTGCCGCTGCTGCTGATTTTGCAGTTCGAGATGTCGAAGAGCCGATGGCCGATATGCGGCCTCTTTCGCGTGCCAACCAGATACAAGGGCGCTTGTTGGCCTTGGCGATTCAGTGGCATCGCACGCGTGATCGTCGATATCTGGAGGCGGCTTTGCAAACCGTGGAGAATATTCGCCCGTGGATGACATCGGATGTCATTAATCTCTATGAAGGACAGGTAATCGCTGGGGTCGCGATTGCCTATGATTTGCTGCATAACGATTTAATCCCGGAAGAACGGGAGCGGTTCATTGCGATTGGTCGCGAATACTTTCTGAAGCCTTTTTTGCGTAATACGGCACCGGGGCGCAATATGCGCGAACATGGTGAGCGTGGCAGTTGGTGGTTCGGGACGATTAACAACTGGAATCCCGTGTGCATATCCGGTGGCGGCATGCTGGCCTTGACCATGTATGAGCATCTTCCCGAGGCACAAACCGCAATTGATCGCGTATTTGCATCGTATCAGCCGATCTTCGATTATCTCGAAGACACACGCGGCGGTTGGATTGAAGGGCTTGGGTATTGGAATTGGACCCTACATTACATGTCGTTGTTTTTGCGTAGTTACGAGCGGGCAACGGGTACAGAGCATGCGGGGTTCCGGTCCACTGGCTTCCGTAACGGACTGACCTTTGGTACCTATTTCCTCGCCAATGGGGAGGCATGCGGCTTTGGGGACAATCAGCATGGCCGGTTCAGCCACTCCCTGTTGGCAGCGGCCGAACACCTTGGAGATGACTATGCGTTCCGCCGGTTGCAGGATCATTTTTTGCTGCAAGATGAAGTGCACCAAATAAAGGAGGAAACGCGTCGGATGCGTAAAGCTGATATCGATGAATCTTCCGCCGACGTTTTGGTTGCCGTCGAGAACATTTCGTATGGCTTGCCGCAGCATGTATTGCTGGCGCCAGATCTTCCCGCAGACTACGAAATCCGAACCGATGCAAACATGGTCAGGTACTTCCCCCGCATGGGCTGGGGAATGGTGGCAGATGTATGGCCGCGGCCGAATGTGTATGGTGCCATCCGTTCAGGAAAATCGCTTGGGTCGCACGCACACCATGATTTTCTGACCTGGCATGGGGTGGTCGGTATGGAGCGCATGGTGCAAACTATCAATGAAGCGGGATACTATGATACAGCCTGGCAGCGCAGGGCATATGAAATATACGAGCGCAGCCCGGCTGCCAAAAATACACTTTTCATTGGGGGACTGAGTCCTTATAGGGGTACGCCACCAAGTGCACGCGGAAGAGCCCAGCCGGATCCAATATCCCTGCAACTCCCGACAGGTCCAGCTTTAGTGGTGGATGCAACCATTGCCATGTGGCTGACAAGAAACAATCCCCGGCTGGTCCGGCGTATGATTACTACGGTTGATGACAGGGGTTTACTGTTGCTTGATCGCGTTCTGGGGCGAGGAAGCAACCCAGTGGAGGCGCGATTGCATACGAACAAGGATTATGAGGCAGGCGAATCGAGTGTTGTGTTGCGTGGTGAGTTTGAAGTGGCCCGGCTAACATTTGCGGCAGATCAGCCGGCCATATTGCGGCACAATCAGGCGATGTTGACCAATGCCCGCGCAACACCGCCGACCGTTTTTCGTTGGCAGACGCTTGACCGGGTGCGTGATGTGGTGCTGGCAACCTTCCTGAGCCGGGGCGAGGAACCCGTTGATTTACTGGTTACATCCGACGAGAAAGGTGTTACTGTCTCGATGCAGGGTGATGGTTGGGAGCACCATCTACATTTGACCGATTCATTGGAGTTACGCCCTGATCATGCGGAATAGTTCAACATGTGGCTTATGCATGAGCGCGCTGTTGGTCGCAAGACTGGCAACGGGTGCTTTGGCTGGCAATGATATGGGGGGCATTCCCGATACTGCGTGGCCTGCTTCCTGGTTGCGGGCACCTTCGACGGCAAGTGAAGTCGGAATCCAAACCTTTCATGAGAGCCCGATGTTGACCGCGCAGGTTTTGGCAGGAGACTTGCCTCCCGTGCGAGAGCGTTTGCCGGATGATCCGGTGGTGATTGAGCCGTATGATCGCATCGGAACCTATGGCGGCACGCTCCGGGTCTTTACGCAAGGCGCAAGCCGCATCAATAATATCGAATCGCCCGTAACCATGTGTCCGCAAGTTTCGCAAATCCTGCCCAATTGGGCATCCGGTTGGGAGTATTCGGATGATGCGCGCACCTTTACCTTGTACTTGCGTCCGGGATTGCGGTGGTCAGATGGTGCTCCCTTGACGGCTGCTGATTTTGTCTGGCGGCACAAACATGAGCT
>SKVN01000001.1 GCA_007129405.1 Kiritimatiellia bacterium | reverse complement strand
TGGAGGGCGGCAGTCCCCTGCCGCCGCTAAAGTCACATCAAAGGACAAACCATGCTTCTAGATATCGACCGCGCAGCCCTCGTACTCATTGATGTACAAGAAAAGCTTGCCGCTGTTATGCACGACAAGGAAACCTTGCTCAAAGGACTTCATAAAATCGTCGCCGGAGCCAAAGTGCTTAACATACCGATCATCTGGAACGAACAAAACCCGGATCGCATGGGGCCCACGGTCGAGGCACTACGTGAAATTCTTTTGCCGGCACAACCCATTGCCAAAATGAGCTTTGGTTGCTGCGGTTCCGAACCGTTTATGACCGCGTTAAAAAAAATCCAGCGCGATCAGCTCCTCATTGCCGGAATCGAAGCGCATGTATGCGTGTATCAAACCGCTGCGCAGTTGATTGAGAACGACTACCACGTACAAGTAGTCGTAGATGCCGTCAGCTCGCGAAATCCGTCTGATACAGATATTGCTTTGCAGCGTATTACATATGCAGCAACCAAACACCAAGCACAACTCTCACCACTCACAACATCAGAATCCGCCCTGTTTGAACTGATGCAAACTGCCGAACATCCACGGTTCAAACAAATTCTCAAAATCATCCGCTAGGAAACAGGCGCTAGAGATTAGGAACCCTCCCTTTTTACCCTCTCCACGGAGATCCACTGCGTGGTCGCCGTACCCCCTCATCGCTCAAAACCATCAGCCCACCAGCCGCCTGCCGCCCGTAGCTTGAGGGAAGGAGGGCCGCCTGCACTCAAAACAGTTTCGACAACGCATCATCCTCGTCTCCATCGGAGACAGCCTCGAAATTCGCACAACAATCCGTTGCTGCAACTTCGATCTGATGCAACCCGCAGCGCTGGACGAACGGATTTTTCACGTAATGCTTACAGTGACGGCAATTATGCCCCACCTCATCGCTGGTAAAAATCGAAATTTTCGCACTGCGATCAGCAGCGGTAAAAATTTGTGGCTTTTTGCTGGTCACAAAAGGAACTTCTTGTTCAGTCGCAAAGACATGTCCACAAGAGACACACGAAAGCGTTTCGCCCGTTTTCTGGAACCCTTCATAAACCGGCTCCCGACGCAGGAAGGCTTCTTTGTTGCAAGCAGGGCATTGTATTGCACCAGACATGATGATTACTCCAACACCGCGCGCACGCGTCGGACGCCTGCACTGGAGGCCTCTTCTTTCTTGATCCGGAAATGTCCAAGTTCCCCTGTACGCTCCACGTGCGGTCCCCCACATACCTCTTTTGAAAAGTCACCGATACGGTACACCTTGACCATCTCGCCATATTTTCCACCAAACAACGCCATTGCACCCTGTTCACGCGCTTCTTCCAAGGTCATGCTCTCAAAGCTAATCGGATAATCAGCCTCAATCGCATCATTCACGATTTGCTCGACCTGCGTCAATTGTTCACGGTTCACCTTTTCCGGATGACTGAAGTCAAACCGAAGCCGCTCGGCGGTAATGTTCGATCCCTTCTGCATCGCATGCGGCCCAAGCACCTCCTGCAATGCCTTGTGCAGCAAATGTGTAGCAGTGTGTAACCGCGTCGTCATTTCAGAATGATCTGCCAAGCCTCCTTTAAAAGCTTTGTCGGCGCTCTGCTTCGATACCTCTTTATGCTTTTCAAAGGCCTTTTCAAACCCCTCGCGATCCACGTGCAAGCCACTCTCGGCACAAATCTCCTCCGTGAACTCAATCGGGAACCCACACGTGTCATACAGTCGAAACGCAACCCTGCCCGGAAACTGCGTCTGCCCATGCTCCACCAGCTTTTCCAGAACTTTATTCAGTTCCCCCATACCACGGCTCAGCGTCTTCTCAAAACGTTCTTCTTCTTGTCCGAGTTCAGATGTAATCCAATCGCGACGCTCCTCCAACTCGGGATAAACATGGCGGTAGCCATCGATCACAGGCGTCGCCAGCTTGCATAAAACGCCACTCTCAAGCCCTAGCTTCCGTGCATAACGCACACTCCGGCGAATCAGACGACGCAATACGTAGCCCTGCCCGAGGTTTCCAGGTGAAACACCACGAGGATCTCCCAGAATAAAAACAGAACTCCGTAAATGATCGGCTACGACCCGAAATGCGATCGCCGTATCCGCATTTTCCTCCATCTTGCGACCTGCGGTATCCGCGATTGCTTCAATGACCGGCGCAAACAACTCGGTTTCATAAACCGAACGCTTCCCCTGAAGCATAGCAATGGTCCGCTCAACGCCCATTCCCGTGTCCACATTGTGCTGCTCCAAGGGCGCATAGGAACCGTCCTCAAGCTTATTATATTGCATGAACACATCATTCCAGATTTCAAAGTATTTTCCGCAACTGCAGCCTGGACGGCAGTCGGCACCACAAGCATCGCGTCCGGTGTCCACAAACATTTCTGTATCTGGCCCGCATGGACCCGTTTTCCCGGCAGGCCCCCACCAGTTATCCTTCTTCGGCAAGGCATGAATCCGCGCCTCTGGAATGCCCAGCTTCTTCCAGATTGCAATCGATTCCTCATCCTTTGGAACATCACCATCACCAGCAAAGACCGTTACCGACAGACGGGCAGGATCAAACCCCAGATAGCCCGGAGACGTTAAAAACTTGTAAGACCACGCAATGGCCTCCTCCTTGAAATAATCGCCCAGCGACCAGTTGCCGAGCATCTCGAAAAAGGTCAAATGCGAGAGATCCCCTACGCTGTCAATATCGCCCGTACGAATACATTTCTGCACATTACACAAACGCGTGCCGGATGGATGCGGTTCCCCAAGCAAATACGGGACAAGCGGGTGCATGCCCGCCGTCGTAAACAAAACCGTCGGATCATTCTCCGGAATCAGGGAACTCCCCGATATCACCGTATGTCCCTCCGATTGAAAATAATCCAAAAACATCTGTCGCAATTCATCCGCTTTCATCCAAAACCTCTTTGCAATTTCTTTGGTCCTGTCAAAAGTTGACAGAACATTTCATGTGTAAACATCTATTTATCAATAGGATAAGCCCGACATGGGCTTTCTCCCCCTTCTTTTCTCCTTAATTTCGCCCTATTTCGGCCAACGAGAACGGATTACGGGTCGCAGGCAACAAAATCGTTCCCCGTTCTCGTCGCCGTTCTCGTTAACCGATTTCCCTTTTCATACTTTTTATAAAAATTTTTGACAGAAGCAATTTCTTTGGTCCCCGGTCACGCGGCAAAACTTGTCGCGCTACGCTGGCTCTATGATTAATGGGCGATCATAACCATATCTGATATGCGCGGTCAATCATGCGCACATGCGTAACACGACAAACAGGATCGATACATGTTTTTTACATGCGTAATCAAAACCGCGGCACGCAGCCTTATACATGGTACCACTATTTAGACTAAAGCAGCCGCACAAGCTCACATCGGATGCACGTCCCGAGCCCCGGTTGACTCCATACCGACAAAACGGAACCAATCGACTCTGCTCGATTCTGCATAATTCTCAACCCCATGCCATCGAACCTCTGCCGCCGATCAAACCCGCTACCATTGTCGGTGATACTCATAAACGGACAATCGCCATGCCGGCCAAGAGCAATGCGAATTTTCGTTGCCTTTCCATGACGAATCGCATTATTCACCGCCTCGCGGGCGATAAAGTACAATTGCACGGCAGCCGTGGCATCTATCTCGGGAAAATCTGCATCCAAATGCTTGCATTCACATGCAAGCGGAAACACTTCCGATGTTCGATGCGCATAACTACGCAATGCTTCAGCAAGCCCTCCCTCGCGCAAGTCCACCACGAGCATCCCGTGTGCCAGCATGCGCACATGTTCCATGATGTCCTGCAACGTCTTGGAGATCTGCTGGGCTTGATCAACATAATCCGGTGCGCCTTTCGCCAACGAACGCTCTAACGCAGCAAAAAGATAACGCGCGCCCACAATTTCCTGCACCAAGGTATCATGCAAATCTTGTCCGATACGCTGTTGCTCCCGCGTGCTAACCTGAATGATGGCGCGTTGTGCGAGCTTACGTTCCTCAATCTCATTACGCAGCGAAAGATTGGCTTCAGCAAGTGCTTGTGTTCGATGCTGCACCAATTCCTCCAGCTCTGCTTTATGCATGATGAGCTCTGAGGCAATGCGTTGCCGCTCTGCAACCTCATTACGCAGCGAAACCGTGCGCTCGCGAATACTTGCTGCCATCCGGCGGGCCTCGGTAAGCAGCACCCGCAACTCCCGATGCCGTGCGTCCGGAATGACCACATCAAAACGTCCATCGGCAACCTGGCGCAAGGAACGAACAACCGTGTACAGCGGCACACGCACAAAACGGCGTATCAACCACAGCGTTAACAGAAGTTGAACCGCTATGCCGAAGAACGTTATCGCAAACAAGGCTGGCCAAAAAACGGACTGCAGTGCCAACAACGGTTGTAACGACCAGGTAACCGTAACCCGCCCAATCAGCTCATTACGATACAAAACAGGTTTGCTGACGGAAATACCCGACGCCATGTTCTCATCTTGCTGCCATCCTGCCAGAACATCCCCGAACTGGTTTTCAACCTGAACCCCCAACAAGGCCGGATACAATTTTTGCCGTTCAAGCAAACCGGCAATGGAGCTGGCATCCAGATACCAAAGTGGCTCGCGCACCTGCTCAACCAGGGCACGCGCAAAAACGCGTGCCTCCTCCGGAAGCCGCTCGCGGGTCGGGAGCAATAACAGGCGGTGGCTAATGATACCGATACCCAGACATACCACTGCGAGGGCAATCGAATGCCACAAGATAAGTTCCGTAGAAAGACGCCATCGACTGCGATTCATGCAAAACACCCCTGATTCATGCGTACGAGCGAATATCTAGCATTGTCGACTTGCCACACGTGAATATCAAGATTACATTTCGGATATGATTAAAGCGCGTGCAAAAAAACAAACATACGTTCAGGTGTGGATGGCAAAACAAGAAAGGCGCATGAGGCAACGCCTCCTTTTATGCATCGCTAGTTGTATTCTGGCAATAGCGCCTGCGCAGGCGTCAGAAAACCCGCGCCCGTTCATCATCGTGGCAGAAGTCTTGCCACCATACGAATACATGAATGATGCCGGTAAACCGACCGGCATCAATGTCGAAATCATCGACCATGTTTTCAATGCACTCGGAGTCCCCTACGAAATACGTTTCTACCCTTGGTCGCGCGCCTGGCTGATGGCCGCAAATGGCGCAGCGGATGCCGTCCTCTCGGTTTCATATCAAAAACAACGGGAACCCTATCTTTATTATACAGATGAGCAGCGTACGTTTTGGAAAACCGGAGAAATTCCGCCCGACTTCTTATGGCTGACGGAATATGTTTTCTTTGCAACCCAAATCCTCGCAGATGCCGTTCGATTTGAATCATATGAACAGTTGCAGGCAGACAAACTACGAATTGCCATTAGCGACCAGTACACCTACGACACGGCACTACTGGAAGCCAACATTCCCCAAGTCGTCAAAAACACTCCCCTGGATGCCATCCAGGCACTCCTGCGTGGAGAAGCAGACCTGTCCCCCATGGATCGCACAGTGGGCTGGGCACTTTTGAAAGAGCATGACCTCCATGATCGCATCACCTGGCTGCCTAAACCTCTTTTCATGAAGCCATATCTGCTGGGCTTCTCCAAAAACGCCAACTACCCGGATATCGAAGACCTCATGCAGCGCTTCTACGGTGAGCTCCGCAACATGCGGCAAAACGGTACCGTCGAAGAAATTACCGCGCGCTATCTAGATCCGATTCGTCCACCTCGTCCCGATCGAAAAATCCTTTTTGTCGGTGAGGAATGGCGACCCTTCGAATATGAGGAGAATGGCCAGATGCAAGGACTCAATATAAAGACCGTGTCGCGCATCATGAAAAGTTTACAGATTCCCTACGAAATCCGTAGCTATCCTTGGCCCCGTGCCTGGCTGATGGCTGAACAAGGCCATGCTGACGCCGTCTTATCCGTCTCCTATCACCCGGAACGGGAAGATACGCTCTTTTATACCGACGCACAACGGCAAGCCGCGCGGGAGGGAACGTTACCCACGGACTATCTCTGGATCAGCCACTACGCCTTCTTTACAAAAGGTAACCATACAAACCTAACATCCGATTACGACGCCATCATACAAAGCAACGCACGTGTAGGGCTGAACAATGGATATTCATACACAAAATCGTTTCCTGCTGAAGAATTTTCTTCACGCATGTACTTTAATACAGAAGCCGGCTTCATGGGGCTGCTCACGGAAGAAATCGATCTGTACCCAATGGATCTGACCGTGGGTGAATTCACGCTCAAAAACATGGGACTGGAACAAAGCATCCGACCCTTACCTGAAATACTGTTTTCCAAAGCGTACCTCATCCCCTTTGTTAAGAAATCAGACTACCCCGGACTTGAAAGCATCATGTACGAGTTCTACCATCAACTGCGCCAATTGCGTGCAAGTGGTGCGCTGGATCCCTGAGCGGTCGAGAAACAACAGCGTCCCTATACCATCCACGCCATACAGATACCGCCCCGGCATTGCACGCAAGAAGGCAACCCCTATCCAAATGAAGCAAATTCCTCCGGTGCTGACTTGACGCGCTAGCGTAATGACCGTACGTTGCCATTTTTGCATTTCACAGAAAGTAATATGCCATGAACCCTTTTCTCCAACACAACGAACTTCCCGATTATGAAGCAATGACCCCCGCGTTAGCCGAGGAAGCCATTGACCGGTTATTGACTAGCGCCAAATTGCAGCTTTCGCAACTTGAGCAAACGGTTTCCCCTACTTGGGATGGGTGTATGGCGCCCCGTTATGAACTTACGGATCCTATCAGCTACGCGTGGGGAATTGTCAGCCATATGCTCAACGCCATGAACACCCCCGCATGGCGTACCGTCCACGAGAAGCTACAACCCCGGATCATCACCTTTTTTTCAGAGCTCAGCCAAAACCAACACTTCTACCAAGCTATGCACGCACTTGCGCAAAGCCCGGCATACGAAGCGCTCGACGATGCGCAAAAACGCATCCTCCAAAGCGACATGCGCGAAGCTATCCATGCCGGGGCTGCCTGCCTCCCCGATGTACGGGTAAAACTAACCGCGTTACGAGAGAAAAATGCTGCCGACAGCGCCACATTCATGAACCATGCTCTCGATGCATCCAAAGCGGTCGTATTAACGCTCAGCACCGAACAGGATATCGCGGGTCTACCGCACTCTCTCCTGGCAAGCGCATCTGAAGCAGCCCGACGCAATGGTCATCCGGATAGTACCCCCCAAGCGGGACCCTGGGTCATCACCCACGAAGCCCCCCTCTTTATTCCTTTTTTGCAATACAGCGCGTGCCGCGATCTTCGTGAGATTCTCTATCGCGCGCATGTCACCCGTGCATCTCGTGGCGATCTCGACAATCAGCCGCTTATTACAAACATCCTCAAGCGGCGACAGGACATTGCCCACTTGCTTGACACGAAAACATATGCCGATTTGACACTAGAAGGACGCATGGCCCAATCCGTGCAAGCCGTGCAAACGCTCATAGAACGAATCACATCGGTCGCAAAACCCGCGGCACAAAAAGATCATCAGACCCTCGAAGACTATGCCCGCAAACATGGTCAACCCGAACCATTGGCCGCTTGGGATATAGCGTTCTGGTCCGAGCGCCTGCGCAAGGAACGCTTTACCCTCGACACCGAAACGCTACGCCCCTATTTCCCCTTCCCGCATGTACTGGATTGTCTTTTCGAAACCGTACAAACATTGTTCGATGTATCGATACATGCTGCCGATGGAAAAGCATCTGTCTGGCATCCGGATGTACGCCTGTTTGCAGTCAAAAACGCGACGGGGACATGCATCGCACACTTGTATCTCGACCCATACAGTCGGCCCGAAACCAAGCGCGGCGGAGCTTGGATGGATAGCGTCCTTTCCCGTAGCCGCAAACCCGATGGCTCCATCCGCCTACCGGCAGCTCTCATGGTTTGCAACCAAGCACGCCCCACGGACGGGAAACCCGCACTTATGACGCTCTCTGAAGTCACCACCCTTTACCATGAATGCGGACATGCCCTGCATCATATTCTGACAGAAGTAGACCTTGCTCCCGCTGCTGGCATCAATAACGTCGAGTGGGACGCCGTCGAACTACCTAGCCAATTCATGGAAAACTGGGCTTATCATCGACCCTTCTTGAAGCGAATGACCAAACACGTTGAAACCGGAGCGCCACTGCCAGATGACGTTATCGATCAGATCATTGCGGCGCGATGGTTCCAGGCTGGCCACCAGACCCTGCGCCAGATATTCTTTTCCGCATTGGATATGGGGCTACACCATGCATACGATCCCCAAAGTAACGAATCGCCCGATGATTACAAATTCAGAATTGCACCCCAATACACCATCATCCCCCCCCTCCCGGAAGACCGGTTCCTATGCGGATTCTCACATATTTTTGCAGGAGGGTATGCGGCTGGGTACTACAGCTACAAGTGGGCCGAAGTGCTCGCCGCAGATGCCTTCGCTGCCTTTCAAGAGGCAGGACTCGAAGATCAAACGGCATTAGCCAAAACCGGACGCCGTTTCCGCGACACCGTTCTCGCACGCGGTGGCAGCAGACACCCTATGGAACTTTTCAAAACATTCCGCGGTCGCGAACCCGATCCCGATGCCCTTCTCCGCCAATCCGGACTCCTCGAAGAACATGCCTCCCAAACGTAAATCTAACCCCGCGTAACAGCATTTAGATATTGCTAATAACGCAATCTATCTATAAAGTCTGCAAGTGATACGTAAACAAACCTGTATCTTGCCGATTCTAATCGCATTACAAAAATATATGAGAATATACGCGAAATTACAGCAGCTTTCCTCTTTCTTCCTTTGCATGACACTCGCTTTGTTGGCGGTCGCATGCACATCTGCATCAAAAAACATACCCATCGACGCGCCCGATCCAGAAAATACACCAACCGAACAGGTAGAAACTGAAGAAGCACAAACAACTGTAGAAGAAACAGCAGTAGCAGCAGAAGAAGAAAACGAAGAACGACCCCAAACGGCAGTCATGCCCCCGGAATGGTCACCACAAGTCATTCGTGCCGGCAGCCTCTTGAATATTCACGTTTATGTTGCCGGTAACCGGGAAGTCGATATCTCAAACGCGCGGGTTTCCGAAAACGGCACCATTACACTCCCCATCATTGGCCCCTTCTCGATCGCGGGAGAATCGCTTCTGACGGCAAAACAGACGATACAATCGCAATATGAAAACTACTTTGTTGCCCCGCAGGTTACCGTGGATATTGTCCGCGATGACGATAGCGACTCATTTCCTTGGGGATTTGTCACCGTTCTCGGGCGCGTCAAACGCCAAGGACGCGTAGCAATACCGCCAACGCGGGACCTGACGGTCACGAGCGCCATCCAACAAGCTGGCGGATTCGATACCAGCGCGCGTATAACAGCCATTCGAGTCACGCGACGGCTTCCCGACGGAAAATCCCAAACCTTCGATGTCAATATGCGCAGAATTGGACGCCGCGGAAGAACCGAACAGGATATTCCCTTGAAACCCAACGACGTTGTATTCATACCGGAAACACTGTTCTGAATACCTCATGAATACAAACCCTCAACATGCGCCCCTAATTCTCCGTCTCTCAATCTGTATATGTAAAAAACTGGACATTTAAAAATTGACGACCGGAAATCGAAAGAATAAAGTTTTCCGCAACAACACGGGCATAGACAAAAAAATTTAACGAATGCGCCGCTTGCAACAACGTGACGCCGACAAAGGATTGCCACCCTCCATAAACCATTAAGCAAAAGTGGAGGGACGCAATCCCTTGCGTCCGTTTTTGCATAAGGTATATTTAAAGAATGAATCGAGAGAAAAACAAAGAAAGCAAAAGCATGCAAAAAACTGAACGATTATCCATGGTACGTATTGTTGCCGCATTGATATTTATGGTGGCAAATGTATCTGGCGCAGAGTCCGCGCCGATAAGCTATACATTGCCCATACGCATCACACCCTATGTGGATGTAAGCGGTGTGTACGACTCGAATTTCTTCAAGGACACCGACGACGAAGAAAGCGAAGTATTCCTTACTGCATTAGCGGGCCTGAACCTCGCCTACATAGGCGAAAAGACAGATGCTTCCCTTTCTGCATTTGCATCCGCGCGACGCCATAATGACTATGATGCCAACGACTTCGAAACCTATGGCCAAGGTCTTCGCCTACGTCATGGTTCACGCGACATTTTCACAATTGAAGCCATTCAAGCCTTCCGGCGTGTCACACAAGAAGATACGTTTGGTTCCGAGATTGCCATCGGCGCAGTTTCTCCCGATTCGGTTCTCGACAGCGCAGCATCACTCGAGCGCGACATATTCCAGGCCGCCATCCATTTCGGTGTTGATCCCTCCGACAAGACAGAACTCGACCTGAGCTACCGCTACGATTTTGTGGACTACACAACAAGCGACATCGACAAGATCACAACCCAAACTGCAGGCATCGAAACGGCATCGCGCTTGACCCACAAAACATCCGGCCTCGTCGTCGCTCGCTATGGTGTGCAAGACAGTGATGGACTGGATGACACGGCCGACT
>SKVN01000140.1 GCA_007129405.1 Kiritimatiellia bacterium | reverse complement strand
TTGCCAAAGCGCGCCTGTTGTTGCCAATCAGGAGCCGCTTCGATATCGACACCATCCAGCGCGCGTAGAGATGCTTCGACGTAGGAGGCATATACGGCGGGCAGACGAAAGCATCCTGGTGGGGCATGGCTACCGGAACTGCAGTCATCAAATACTTCCTGGAGATCACGGATAGCCGTTGTATCTATCAGGACGTGTTTTCCTCGTCTCTCAATCGAGGCTTCGCCTTTGCGTATGGCATTGTGAATATCGGCAGGACTTACGGATGCACCATCGATGTCTTCAAAGTCGAATTGCACATCAAACCAGCGAGCATCATCCGTCGCGTGGATATGGACAACGGGCGTGGCAAAGGAAAGCGACTCGGCAAAGGGTTCCAGCTTGCCTGCGAGCGTAACTTGCCATCCCGCCCGCCGTAAAGCGGGCATGGAGGCACCGAGAAACGTGAGAACTTCGCGGGAACCGACAATCGGGGATAGGCTGTCGCCTGTTTCCCCTACAAGTTTGTGTTCCCGCAGGCGCAGCAGTGCAGCTTCTTCTGCTTTGGGATTCCGTATCGTATAGCGTAAAATGTCCTCTTTGTCCGGTATGGCAAAATTTTCTTGTTTGTCGGGTCTTGCGGCAACAAGCACGATATCGTTGTAGGTTGCGTATAGCGTAGCGGCCAGGGATGCCGGGCTGCCTTGTATGGCAAGCAGGAAGGATGGCTCGGCGGGATCGATGGTGAAGAGGTCTAGCGAAAGGTCGGTTTGGAGTCCGACTTTGCGCTTCAGCATGGGAACCTCCCCGCGCAGGAAACGCAGGACTTCGTCGCGTGGAATCGAGAGAGGTTGCTGGTAGGCGTTTTGATAGGGTTCCGGTAAAACGTGTGACAAGGGCCAGAAATGGTCCGCGGCATAAACCCAGCCGGAGTGGGTGTCGATAATATATACAGGGTCATCCCCCGGGGGGAGAAATGGAGGGATGGTTTCTACGGATAGCTGCAGGCATCCGGTTTCGGCATTCAAGTCTACATGAATAGCGGACGGCACCTTTTGGTCATGGATGAGAATGGGATTGCTATCAACGTCGTCGAGATTATTGCCAGCACGACAAGCCAGTATGCCAATCCAGTCCCTGCGTGATAGCGTCAATTTGGCGGGTACGGGGCCCCCTGCGATGTCTTCGAGGGCAAAGAGTAATGTCTCGTCTGGTTTACGCAATCCAAGCACGGTATCCGGGGGGACGCGGTCGATGGGGGCCGTTTTTTCTCCTGCTTTGACATGCACTTCGATGGGAATTGCATCTTGTGTTACGCCATCTATCCAGGCGGGATCGAGGGTGATCGTGAGATCAACGGGAACACTGCCCGGCGTTCCGTAGGGAGCTCTTTTGAGAAACATGCTTTCATCCAGGGCGGCAAGTCGGTCAGCTTGGCGTTGTTCTGCAGCAATTTTTCTTTCGCGTTCGGGATCCGCAGATCGGCTCGCAATCCACAGTCCGAGCGCGATGACATGGTTACAGATCATGCCGCGTTCGCGATTTGCATAGCAGGGGCATTCGCTCTCGACATTTCCATCCCGCAAAATGCGCAGGCTGGTTTTGAATTCACGATGATTTTGAATGAGCGTTCCGTGGATATAGGGGGGCGTATATTCTGCCGCGAGGACGAGTCCCTGCTCGACGAGGTTGCGGGCTTCGCGCAAGACTTGCATACCTCCCCATTTTTCAAGGCGATCGATAGTAATCGGGATTGTATTGTTTTGCGGAGCGGGTAATTTCATGCGATATCTATATTCCATACAAAGGTAGCAACGAGTACAATTTTTGATGCTACTGATAATACGTTGGTTTGGTAAAGTAGATTCCGGTATTTATGATGACAGTGAAGGAACAATTGGAGTTCAACGTTTTTGCGGGCAGAGGCAATCCGATTCTGCAACGGTCGCGTGCTTGCGAACGCTTCCGCCATGCGCTATCCGAGCGCACGGGCATGCGGGTGGAATTGGTGCTAACGCGGAATCGGGTTTCGATGGCATCTGTTCATTTCGTTACGGAAGGGTATGCGAGGATTCGGTTGCACGAAGCGTTTGTGTCGGCACCTGATGATGTTCTTTCTGCTTTGGTGGCGTACTTGCGAACCAGGATGAGAAAACCATGGTCACAAGTGTGTGCATATGCCCGCACCATTCGGATTGCAGCACCGGTGCGTGCTGCGGTTTGTCATACGCGAGGACGTGTCTATGATTTGCAGGCGTTGGCGGATGCGGTGAACGATACCTATTTTGGCGGCACCTTGCATTATCGTGTGGGATGGGGGCGTCGGGGCGGATCGGAGGGTCGTCGACGCTCTATTCGCTATGGTAGTTGCAACGTGGAAACGCGTTTGATCCGGATTCATCCGGTTCTTGATGATGCGGGGATTCCGGAGGATTTCGTCCGCTATATTCTATATCATGAAATGCTGCATCTTGTGGAGCCGCCGGTTATGCGTAATGGGCGTCGGATTGATCATCCAGAGGCATTTCGACGGTTGGAAAGGCAATTTCCGCAATATCGTGCGCACAAGGAAATGGCGAAATTGCTTTTACGGCAGAGATGAGGAACCCAGTGTTATAGCTGCCAGGTGTTTTCCAGAAAGTGTACTGCTGCCTGGACTTCTTCTGTGGAGGTTCCAGGTTTGGGTTCCAAAACGAGACGCCAGTCGGGGGTGATCCATTTCCTGGCATATTCCCAATGAATGCCATTGGCCAAGGGTGGCATGCTATGGGCGTCTTCTATTCCCGCAGTATCATGGATATGTACACCGGCAGTACGATCATGAAATCGTTGCAGGCGATGAAAATGAGGAGCCATGCGCAGGTTTTGCATCACTTGCGCATGACCAAAATCATGCCAGTAGCAGAGATAGCGCGAAGGAAATTTTTCAAAGAGAGACTCTTGCTCCTCGATGGTTGGCATGGCTTCAAAAGAGGGTAGATTCTCGAGAGCCAATTTGATCTGCAGCTCTTCAAGTGCGGGAAGCAGTTCCTCGATCGATCGGCACAGGGCATCAAATTGTGCCATGGCTGGGATTTTCCGGGCCGCACTTGCTTTGGCGCGTAAACGGTCGTATCGGGGGGTGTGGACTTTTTCCTTGTTGTAGAGCTTGGCCAGCTTTTCGGTAACGCGCCGCATCATTACATTTCCTGCGTGCGCAATAATGACGGTGGCGCCCACGCTGGCGGCAAATGCAATGGTTTGGCGTGTGTGGTGGACGGCACCTTGACGTTCCCCGTCGTTAGGCGAGGCGAGGGAAAATAATTCAGGGTGTCCTTTTGAAAACATGTCCGGGACCGGGCAGAAGTTATGCAAACTGCCTACAGCGATCCGTTTGTCGGCGACGGCTTTTTCGATGCCGGGTACGAGATGGGGCAGTGTGTCGTAGCCCAGTTCCACGTTTGTGAAGCCAGCATCATTCAGCGCGTCAATCATCGCACTACCGTCCTCGTGACGATGCGCGATCCAGTGCGTAGATACAGAGAATGTGGTCATGCATTACCGGCACGGTTTTATGTTGCCGTGCCTCTGTGTGGCACGTTAGCGGCCAGACAGTATGCGAGAGCGAGCTCGCGCAGATTTGCGGCGCCGCTTTTCACTGGGCTTTTCAAAATAACGGTTGGCACGTAACTGTTTCATCATGCCTTCTTTGTCCATTACTTTTTTAAGCCGACGGAGGGCGCGTTCTACAGGCTCTCCTTTTTTCATTTTAATTTCGATCACAGCGAAATCACCAATCCTTACTGTCATGCTGCTCTAGCGATGCCAACTTGCATACAGGCAAAGTCGGGAACCAACATCTGCTAGAATGAATGAGTGTGCGAAAGTATCGAACCGTACGAATGGTGTCAAGTATGGAGTATTGTTAGCTTTTGTCTCGTGAGATAATGGAGAAGGCAGTCGTGTCTGTACGGCGGGGGATTGGTGCTCGGGAGAGGACTCGAACCTCCACGGGCAATAATGCCCACCAGCCCCTCAAGCTGGCGTGTCTGCCATTTCACCACCCGAGCATCGGGTATTGGTGCGTCTGGATGACGCATTTGTGACGCAGTTGGGCAAGGTACTTTATGCGGGCATGGGATTCAAGTTTTGTTTTTGCAAACCCCCGACAAAAAGGGGGGAGTTCGGTCGATCGCGTCTGGTGTGTTTGTGGAAAGCAGAAATACTGTTGTTTCCAAGTGTTCTTCGGTATATTGGTTATTGAGAAAATCTATATATATAACGGTGGCGTTACGGGTTAGTAAGGGCACTTGGGTGGCCACGATGATGCGGGGAAATTTTTTGAACGTTGAACGTTGAACGTCGAACGTCGAACGTTGAATGGGGGGAGAAACTACTTACACTTACTCGGGAACACTTGATCGTTTACGCTTACTCGAAAGTCAGTGCTCATAATGTCGAGTAAGTGTAGGGGAGTAAGTGTAGGGGATTAAGTATGCAAAAATGGCGTTACGGGTTAGGGTACTAGATGCTTTTTCCACATATAGAGCTTGTATTGCCGGATTGGGTTGGGGCGTTTTGCGAGAGTTGGGATCAAGGGTTCTCCTCGGTAGAAATGCGGGCGGCTTTTGTTATTGCCTTGTCGCGACAAAATGTGGCGCGGCAAACAGGCGGACCGTTTGCTGCAGCGGTGTTTCTGCCTGGGGATGAAACGTTGGTTGCGCCCGGGGTTAATTTGGTGGTTTCAGCAATCTGTTCGGCTGCGCATGCCGAAATGGTTGCGTTGATGATTGCCCAGCAAATCATGGGAACGCATGATTTAGGAGGTGATATGTTGCCCGATCTTGAGCTCGTAAGCAGTACGGAGCCGTGTGCGATGTGCATGGGGGCGATCCCATGGTCAGGGGTGCGCAGTCTGGTTTGTTGTGCTCGTGGGGAGGATGCAGAGGCAATCGGTATGGATGAGGGCGAGAAACCGTCAGATTGGGTTGCGGCACTAGAGCGTCGCGATATTCGTGTGACGCGCGATATTTTTCGTGAAGAGGCCGCGAAGGTGTTGCAAGATTACGCTGCGAGTGGAGGTCTTATTTATAATGGGCGCAAGGGATAAACGTATGTATGCGGTGGGGAGGGTGATGTGAAAATACAACAGCTAGGGCAACAGGTGAAGGCAGTACGGGGCCGTTGGCATCGTCTTAAGCACTATTTACGATGGGGTATCTGGGATGCAGATGTACATTCGCTTTCTGCTGGCAAAGGATTGGGTGTGCGTGTTTTGCGGATTGTTCAAATGGTTTTTAAGGGATTTCGTGATGATGAATGTTCCATGCATGCGTCGGCACTTACATTTAGTTCCTTGATGTCCATTGTTCCTGTTCTGGCGCTTATGTTGTCGATGGCGCGTGGTCTTGGCGATGCCGATACAGCAAAAAACTGGGTGCAGGACCGGGTTCGAGACTGGACAGAGACCTTTCAGTCGGTATCGATAGAAGAACAAGCCGCCCTTGATGAGGATGATGATACGGTGCATGAGCGAGCAGAGCTGACTATGCTATTGGAGGGAGATGCCTCTGAGGATTGGGAGGGGCGGCAGGAGTTGGCGAACCGAATCAATGCTATGGTAGAGGCGGCTTTTGATCGTGTGGACCAAATTAATTTTGCGCGTTTGGGCACGTTAGGGTTGGTGCTGTTGATCTGGATGGTCATTGAGGTGTTGGGTCGGGTGGAGCGGTCGTTTAACCGGGTGTGGGGGATTGCGCGGGGACGGAATCTCTGGCGTCGTTTTACGGATTACATGAGCGTGTTGCTGATTTTGCCCGTTTTGATTGTGGCTGCTGCTTCGGTACCGGTGGTTGATTTGGTAACGAGTCATATGCCGGATCAAACGGCCGCGCATTTATACCGATTTGTCGAGTCCGGCTTTTTCAAAAGTTTTGTGGTTATTGTGATGACGACGCTTTCGTTCGCTTTCGTGATTATGTTCATGCCGAATACTTCGATGAAAGTCAGCTCTGGTTTAACGGGTGGTTTTGTTGCTGCGATCTTGTTTTTACTCTGGTTGTGGATTTGTGCGATGGTGCAAGTTGGTGCAGCACGCTATGGCCGTATTTATGGTAGTTTTGCCTTGGTTCCGATTGTGTTGGCTTGGGTGCATGTGAGCTGGCAAATTGTTCTTTTCGGTGCGGAGGTTGCATTTTCGGTAGAAAATGCAGCAACGTATCGCATGGAAAAGCATGCCGCGGATGCCAGTATCGCGGCGCGACTTACCTTGGCGGTGTTGATCTTGCGTGAGGCCGGATTGGCCCTGCATGGTGAGCATGGTCCTTTTGATGTGAGCCATTTTGTAAAAGCTCGCAAAGTGCCGGTACGTTTTGTGCATGCGGTTGTAGAGGAGTTGGTGCGGGCAGGTTACCTGGGGCCCTTGGCCGGGAAATCTGATGTTTATGTACTTTTGCGCTCTGCTGAGCACGTGAAAATGCGCGATGTGTTGCATACGATGTTACATGCTGGATCGGATACTTCTGCATTGGGGTTGCGTTCCGAGCTACTGGAGCCCAGCGTAGTAGATGCGGTGCAACAGGCGCTGGGTACTGCGGAGCAAGAGTTGGACCGCATCTCTGTGGCTGCTTTACTGCCGCAGAGGGCAGGATAGGTGGATATTGGTGACGGTGGAATTTGCGGAAGATCTGAATGAGGAACAGCTCGCTGCGGCAACGGCGGGGAATGGTCCGGCCTTGATCCTGGCGGCGGCGGGAACGGGGAAGACACGTACCTTGGTGTATCGTGTTGCCTATCTGGTGTCCAAGGGGATTCCTGCAGACCGGATTCTTTTGCTGACTTTTACGAATCGCGCTGCGCAGGAGATGCTGGAGCGTGCGTCGCAGCTATTGGGTGGATTAGGCGGCGGGATGCCCTGGAGCGGCACCTTTCATCATGTTGCCAATCGGATGTTGCGCCGCTATGCCGCCCGTGTCGGATTTTCGTCCGGGTTCACGATTCTGGATCAGGATGATGCGCGTAGCTTGATGTCGGCCTGTATCAAAGAGAAGGGACTGAAGGCCAAAGAGTTTCCCAAGCGTGAGGTGTTATTACATGTTCACTCCCAAGCACAGAACCGCAGTATTTCTTTGCGAGATGCGATTGATCAGCATTTTGATGGTCATGATGTGGATGTGCATTTGGTGTTGCAGGTATTGCAACGCTACGGAGAGCGTAAATATGAATTACGCTCCATGGATTTTGATGATTTGCTTGTGAACTGTGTTAAACTATTGCGAGAACATGCAGATGTACGGGAGCAGTATGTTGCCCAGTTCGAGCATGTGCTCGTGGATGAATATCAGGACACCAACGAGATTCAATCGAACATGGTTGACTTGCTTGTTGGTCCCGCAGGAAATTTGTTTGTTGTGGGGGATGATTTTCAGAGTATCTATGCTTGGCGGGGTGCGGATACGCGGCATATTCTCACGTTTCCGGATCGCTATCCGAGCACGCGTATTTACAAGTTGGAGACGAATTACCGCAGTGTGCCCGAGGTTTTAGATTTGGCAAATGTGACGGTGGCATGTTCGCAGCAGCCGGATTTGTTTCGCAAGGTTATGCGACCCACCCGTACGCCACACCATCGCCCCGTCATTGCACGTGTGCGTGATGGGTCGCATCAGGCGCTCTTTGTCGTGGAGGCCATTCGTGCATCGATGCGAGAGGGGTACAACGCTGATGACATTGTTGTTTTGTATCGGGCACATTTTCATGCCATGGAGTTGCAAGTTGAATTGACGCGGAACCGAATCCCGCATGTCGTAACTTCGGGGACACGATTCTTTGAACAGGCGCATATCAAGGATGTGCTTTGTTTTTTACGCATTTTGCAGACCCAGGATGATACCCTGGCGTTTCAACGATTCATGACGCTATTGCCGGGGGTCGGCCCCGCCACCGCCATGCGGCTATGGAATAAGCTGGGGGGACATTTTGATGCTGCGGATTCCGATCAGCGCGCTGTGCTGGGCCGGGGGTTACCTAAGGGGGCACAGTCGCGTTGGCAAGCGCTGGAGCCGGTCATGGAAACGTATTATGCAGAAGCACTAGATGACAATGGCGGAAGGGTCGTGGCCTTATTTGTGGAGCATTTTTACGATCAGTACCTCTTTGATACGTATGAAAATGCCCAATCACGTCTCGAGGATCTTGAAGAACTGGGATTGCAGTTTGAGCATTTCGAGAGTGTGGCGCATTGTCTTCAGGATGTAGCTCTGCTGACCAATCTGGATGCGGAAGTGGATTCTGTGGCAGATGCCGGGAAGGTGAGGTTGAGTACGGTGCATCAGGCCAAAGGGTTGGAGTGGCCTGTGGTGATCGTGATATGGGCTACGGAGGGTATGTTCCCGTCGGGTCGGTCCTTGCAGGAATCTGCCGATGGTGAGGCGGAAGAGCGCAGGCTTTTTTATGTCGCGGCCACGCGTGCGCAGGATGAATTACTCTTGTGTGTTCCGGAGTATCGCCGGATGCGTGATGGTGGGGGAATGTATTGCCAAGCCTCTCGTTTTATCGAAGAGCTGCCGCGTGAGGCGGCGCAGGTCCGACGAATTGGATATTTATAGAGATTGTGCAAGGATGTTATGGTTAAGGGTGGCGTGGCGGGTTAATAAGGTGGTTGGATGGAAGCATTGTTTGATAGTCATGTGCATTTTAGCGGTACGGATACGCCGGGCTACCAAGTGCAAGAACAGCTTGATCGCGCAGGCCAAGCCGGGGTACGGCAGCTTATTGCTATCGGTGGTTCGTGTGATTTGAATGCGTCGGCTTTCAAGGCTGCGGAAGCGGCACCACGTCAGATTCGTGCGGCAATTGGGTTTGATCGAGATCAGAGCGCCGAGATGGCTTCAGCCGCCTCGATTGTGGATGCAACAGAGCGATTGGCGCGGGTGGTTGGTTCTTCCAGTGAATTGGGGGTAACCGTTTGCGCCATCGGCGAGATCGGATTGGATTACCACTATAGCCCTGAAACGCGGGATTCCCAAATGGCCCTTTTTGATGCCCAATGTGCGCTGGCGGTGGACTTGGAGTTACCTGTGTTTGTACATAGTCGCGATGCAGATGAGGATACGCTGGCGATTTTACGGCGATACACAGGTAAGGGTGCGAAATCTTTACAGGGGGTTTTACATTGTTTTACGCGCGATATAGCGTTTGCAGAGCAGTTGGTGGCGATGGGTTTTTATATAAGCTTTAGCGGCATTGTGACGTTTCGTAATGCAGATGCGTTACGCGAAGTGGCGCGTACATTGCCTGCCGGCAAATTGCTCGTCGAAACGGACTCTCCCTATTTGGCGCCTGTTCCGCATCGGGGGAAGCGCAATGAGCCTGCGTTTGTATCGGAAGTGGTTAACATGCTGGCGACCGTGCGGGCGGTATCATTTGACGAGATGGCGCGTGTCACGACAACCAACGCGCAAACGCTCTTCCGGTTTCCAGGATAGCCGGGGCATTTGGTGGCCACGATGATGCCGGGGCTGTAACTTCTTTCCCTTACTCGGACACACTTGATCGTTTACACTTAATCGAAAGTCATCAGTGCTCGAAATATCGAGTAAGTGTAGGCGAGTAAGAGTAGGCGAGTAAGTGTGCAAACGATGAAGTGACTGGTTAGCTGCGGGCTTACAGGCTGAGGAGGGCGGCGCGCATTTTTTCGTTTTGCTGGGGAGTTCCGATGGTAAGGCGAATCCACTCCGGTAGACCGTACCCCGCCATGGGGCGTGCAATGATATGTTGCTGAAGCAATTTCTGACAGTCCTGGCGCGCATCACCTGTTTTGATCATAACAAAGTTGGCTGTGGAGGGCACATAGGGAATGCCCGCTTGCTCGAGAAAGTCGTGAAAGTAGGCAAGACCGGCTGTGTTAACATCATAGGATTTTTGCAGATGTTCGTCGTCCTCTAGTGCCGCAAGTGCTGCTGCTTGTGCCATCGCATTTACATTGAAGGGTTGGCGCGTGTGATTGAGCGTGGTGATAAGATCAGGATGGGCAATGGCATATCCTAGTCGCAGTCCAGCAAGCCCATACGCTTTCGAGAATGTGCGCAGAATCATCAAATTCTTTTTGCCGCCCCGGATGAGGGCGAGCAAGTCGGGGCGGGCGTCGTGCGGCATTAACTCAAAGTAAGCCTCATCGATGACGATGAGAACATGCTCGGGAATGGTGGCGACCCAGTCCGTGAGTTTTTGCGGATCTACAGATGTTCCCGTGGGATTGTTGGGATTGCAGACGGCAATGATACACGTATCCGGTGTAATGGCTTCTCGCATAGCATCAAGATCATGCGTGAAGTCGTGCATGGGTACTTGTATGCAGGGCGCTTGAAAGAGCGCGCACACGAGGCGGTAGACAACGAAAGCGGTTTCGCTGACAACCATGGATTGGCTCGGGCCCAGGAAGGCATGGCCAAGAAACTCGATGATTTCATTGCTGCCATTGCCGAAAAGAATATTTTCAGGTTTGATCGAAAGCTTGTCGGCTAGTTTTTGCTTTAGATAAAAGCAGGCCCCATCAGGGTAACGGTGCATGTTTCTGGCTGCCTGTTGCATGGCTTCGATGGCTTTTGGGGATGGCCCCAATTCGTTTTCGTTGGAGGCAGTTTTGATGAGGGCTGCCACATCGGATAAACCAAGCTCTCGTGCTACTTCTTCGAGTGGTCGGCCTGGTTCATAGAGTGGTAC
>SKVN01000127.1 GCA_007129405.1 Kiritimatiellia bacterium | reverse complement strand
GACTCCACCGTCCCCAGATCCAGCTCGAGAACATGGGAATACACCAAATCCTCCTCGCCCGACCGGAACAAACCCTGTGCTTTGCAATAGCGCTCCACCAAATCAATTTGTTCCTCGCTACGCCCCGTCATCCGCAAATAGTCCAGCGTAGCATTGTCCACGGGGAAGTATCCCATTGTCGCACCATACTCTGGCGCCATATTCGAAAGCGGTGCACGATCTGCCAGCGAAAGCGCATCCACACCCGGACCAAAGAATTCGACAAAGTGCCCGACAACGCCATGCTCGCGCAGCATGTGGACAATCGTTAACGCCACGTCCGTGGGCGTCACGCCAGGTGCAATCTCCCCCGTGAGCCGAACGCCCGTCACAATCGGCGTCAGAATCGGGATCGGTTGTCCTAGCATGGCAGCTTCAGCCTCGATACCGCCGACGCCCCAGCCAACAATCCCCATACTATTAATCATCGGAGTATGCGAGTCCGTCCCAACTAATGTATCCGGATAAGCGAGTGCTTCAGCGCCCTCCCCTTTCCGCGTCACACAAGTTCCCAGTAATTCCATATTGATCTGATGGCAAATGCCCAACCCGGGCGGAAGTACGTGCAGCGTTTCGAAAGCATTCTGCCCCCAGCGCAAGAATGTATACCGTTCCCGATTCCGCTTGAACTCCATCTCCAAGTTCAGATCCAATGCATCCGAACACCCGCAAGTGTCCAACTGCACCGAGTGATCCACAACCAAATCGACAGGAATCGACGGCTCAATCAGGCTCGGGTCGCGGCCTGCGCGTTGGGCCGCACTGCGTAAGGCCGCCAAGTCCACCACACACGGCACGCCTGTAAAATCCTGCAACAACACACGCGCGGGCATGTAGGGCAATTCCTGGCGCGGACCTTCCGGCGTCCACTGAGCCAACGCCACAACGTGTTCCTCTGCAAAGGCCGGATGCTCCTGCATCCGAAGCAACTGCTCCAGCACAACCTTTAAACAATACGGAAAACGGGCGACATCCTTGTAGCCAGCCTCCTCCAAAGCGGCTAAAGAAAAATATCCGACCTGCGAGCCATCCGCTAACGTCAGACTGCGCTTTGTAGTTTTTGCCAATGCCATATCAAAATCCTTTCGTCGATATCGTTATGCTGCAGAACCATATCTGCTTACGGAAACAAAGCAAATGACACAATCCGTGCTATTTTGCCATAGAAAAGATTCCTCCAAACCCTGGATAGATGTAACTGTATTGATTTTATGCACGAGAACAGGCACCATGCAACATTGTTGGCACCGGAGTGCCGTGGCGGGGCACGACCACATCTAACAAACAAAAACACAGGAGGATAGTCATGGGAAAGTCAATGGACACCAAGAAAGACGAGAAGAAAAAACCCCAGAAGACTATGAAGGAAAAGCGGCTGGCCAAGCTGGAAAAGAAAAAAGCCAAGCAGTAAGAAAACTCTCATCTTTGTTCCAACATACCGTGCTTTCGAACTCGGGAGCGCGGAGCTTTTTTGCACCACCAACAGCCACCTATGCTTGAACCGACGCCAAAGATCAACCATCGCCGGACATTCGCCTTGCTGTGCGTCTATGCCTGCATTGGCCTCATCGTCGGTGTGGTCGCGATTGCTTTCCAACAGCTTATGTCAGTCGCAAACATTTTCATCCTCGAGGGCATTGCCGGATATGGAGAAACGCGCATTGTCTGGGGAGAGCGCCGCATCAGCTTACCCTGGAACAGACCGCCGCTTCGCTGGTGGTTCTTCCCATTCCTGGCCGGACTCGGCGGCCTGCTAACGGGCTGGATCGTCAACCGTTTTGCCCCTGAAGCGGGCGGCCATGGAACCGACGAAGTCATACATGCCTACCACACGAAAGGTGGCATTCTGCGTCCTCGCGCCAGCATTGTGAAAATGATCGCATCGACCATCACGCTTGGCACCGGTGGATCCGGCGGAAAAGAAGGTCCCATCGCACAAATTGGCGCAGGTGTTAGCTCCCTACTCGTGCAAAAAATCCCGGCGCTTGCGCAATATCGGCGGGAAATCATCCTCGCCGGGATGTCGGCCGGCATTGCCGCCATCTTCAATGCGCCCCTCGCAGCAGCAATTTTTGCGACGGAGATTTTATATTCGGATCTGCGCTTCGAAGGCCGCGTTTTGATCCCCGCGATCATTGCTTCTGCAACCGCTTATGCCGTCTACACCATGTACTTCGGGCTCGCCCCCGTGATCCCGCTGCCCGAATTCACCTACAACATCTCTTTGCTTGATTTTCCTGCATTCACCCTGCTGGGCATCATTACCGCCTTGGCGGCAATTACGTTTGTGCGGATGTTTTATTTTATACGCGATCGCATCAAGGCACTCAACATCCCTGCTTGCTACAAACCCGCTATCGGCGGTGTCATCACCGGCCTCATCGCGATCTTTGTGCCGCCGGTACTTGGGGAAGGATCATTCGGGCTTCGCAAAATTATACTTGGAGAGTTCTCGCTTGGCCTGCTGGCCCTGTGCTTTGTAGGCAAAATGCTGGCAACCAGTTTTTCCATTGGATCTGGTGGATCTGGCGGGGTCTTTGGCCCCTCTCTCTTTGCTGGCGCGGCACTCGGCGGTACTTTCGGTGGACTCTATCAGTGGTTCTTCCCTGCATCCGACATCCCGATCACCGTCTTCATCCTCGTCGGAATGGTGGGCTTCTTTGCAGGTGCCGCCAATGCCCCTGTCTCGACCGTCATCATCGTGGCTGAAATGACCCGCTCGCTCCACCTGCTGGCCCCCTTCATCTGGGT
>SKVN01000119.1 GCA_007129405.1 Kiritimatiellia bacterium | reverse complement strand
GCCACCCGCCGCACGATCCACCTGCAGCGATATGGTGATGCCACCACGCGCAACGCTGCCGCGAACAAATTTTGTGATTTGCGGCTCCAGCACAGCAAGCGCGCGCAAGCTGTTGAAACGCAAATCAAATTGCTTGCGGTTCACGGAACTCATTTCTACCGTCACGGTATAGCCAGCACGCGTCGCCGCGCCACGACCAAATCCCGTCATACTACTTATTGCCATTTACGCTCCCCCAAAAAAACAATCACCGAAGCCTACCAGTTCTTTCTGTCCCAAATCTTTCTGTCTAAAAACAGCAGAGCCCTAACGCCTAGCTCCTAGCGTCTAACGCCTATTTGCTACTCCCCTGCATCCTGCTTGGCCTGCTTCTTCAACCAGGCATCAATAAACATCTGGATATCCCCATCCAAAACCTTGGATACATTCGAGGTTTCCACATTGCAGCGGTGGTCCTTTACCATCGTGTAGGGCTGCAACACATACGAGCGAATCTGACTCCCCCAGGCAATTTCGCCTTTGGAACCATAGAACTTTTCCAAATCCTTGCGCTTCTCGTCCTGCTGCATCTCATACAATTTGGCGCGTAACATATTCATCGCTTTTTCGCGGTTCATATGCTGAGAGCGCTCAGCCTGACAGGCAACAACGATTCCAGATGGCATATGCGTGATGCGCACGGCCGAATCCGTGGTATTCACATGCTGCCCGCCGGCTCCACTGGCGCGATAGGTATCCACGCGCAAATCACCTTCATTGATCTCGATTTCGACATCGTCATCCAATTCCGGGACAACATCAACCGCCGCAAACGAAGTATGGCGGCGCTTGTTGGAATCGAACGGACTGATGCGCACAAGGCGGTGCACGCCGCGTTCCGCTTTCATATTACCAAAGGCAAAACCGCCACTTACCTGAATCGTGGCACGCTTGATGCCCGCTTCATCGCCGCTTTGTATTTCCAGGATACTGACCGTCCATTCTTGTGCCTCGGCGTAGCGCGAGTACATACGCAAGAGCATGTCCGCCCAATCACAGGATTCCGTGCCGCCGGCCCCGGCATGCACAGTCACATAGGCATTGCTGGCATCAAACCGCTCGCTGAGCAACGATTGCATTTCCAGACGATCAAACTGCTTTTCAGCTTCATCTAAACCTGCCGCCGCCTCTTCCATGGCTTTCTTTCGCTGCTTTTCATCTGCCTCATCCGATGCCAAAGCCTGCAATAATTCGGCTTCTTCCAGCAAGGTGGCAATACGCTGAAAAGGGTTCAGTACGGCACGATGCAGATTGGTTTCGGCAATTACTTTACGTGCCGCAGCAGGATCGCTCCAAAAATCCGGGGCACTGCTTTTCTGCTCAAGATTCGCTACAATTCCCTCACGCCCAGAAACGTCAAAGATACCCCCGCATCTCATTCATCTGCGCCTGCATCTTCGAAATCCGATCATCGATACTCTCAATCATATCATCCTCCTTCAACCCTTTGTAGCTCTATCATTTTATAAGTTTTTTCTGCACTGGCAAAACGCTTCGGTTCCCCAGAGGCGTCACCCTACCACATCAACATCCGACACGCGCCTGTCCGCCGAAGTCCCGTACCCCGAAAGGCGCATCGGGACGAAAGCGGAACACCCCGAGTATTGTCTACGAGGCCTTCTTTCTTCTTTCATCTACAACCACCCAGGTGCAGAGCAATACCGTACCAACCGCACTGGGAATGGCAAGCAGCCAATCTCCATAACGCGTGTATAGCGTCGGCCTCTGGCCTGGAGGCATAATCACCACACCTCTTGCCCCCCAGCCGCGACTACCTTCCGCGCGCGGCCCGGGAATTTCCTTGATGCGCCCCCCCTGATCAATAAAGGCACTCACCCCCGAATTGGCGGCGCGTACCATCGGCACCTGGTTTTCGACAGCACGAACCACAGCCAACGCAAGATGCTGCCGCGGCGCGGCAGTCCCATCAAACCATCCGTCGTTCGTCACGTTAACTAACACCTGCGCCCCCCTGCGCACATCCCGACGTGCGAGATACGGAAAGACATCTTCGAAGCAGATCAGCACGCTGGCCAGAATGGTTCCATCGGCACCGGGCAGGGATAACAATTCCTGATCTTTTGCGCCCGGCGTGCAACTAAAACCGAGTGGTGCCAAGTGCTCCAGCACGGGAAACCAGCTCGTCAGCGGCACGTATTCCCCAAAGGGCACCAGATGCCGCTTATAATAGGTCCCGTGAATCTTTTCATCAGGTCCAACCAGGAGCGCGGCATTAAAATATTCGCGCGTGATCGGGTCGGCATCCATTGTCCCCACCAGCAAGGCGGACCCTTCAGCCACGGCATCTGCAACCAACGCGCGACTCACAGGATCGAATCGTACCATCCCGGGGGTTGCGGTCTCGGGCCAGACCACAAGATCAGGACGGCTCATTAGTGCAAGATCCGTCTGTTCTGCCAATACGGTCTCGATCTCGCGGGCATGCTCCTCGGACCATTTCTGTACTTGCGGAATCGCGGGCTGGATGAGCGCAATGCGAATCCCTCTGGGGTCTTCCATGGCCACTTGTGTTAATCGTCCTAGCGACCGCATCCCCATGCTCCACGCAAAAAGTAGTGCCAACAGACCCATCATTAACTCAACGTGCCACCGCCGCCCTTTGATACCACCACGAATTTCCTGCCATACACGCTGCACCGTCAAGGCTAACGCTGTATTGAACAAGACGATCAAGAACGAAACACCATACACACCGCCCACACGCGCCGTCTGCAGTAAAACGGGATTTTCAT
>SKVN01000156.1 GCA_007129405.1 Kiritimatiellia bacterium | reverse complement strand
GTTTCACCGGCCAGCGTTGCATCATGCATACTTCAGCCTGATGTCCCTGTTCATCGGAAAGGGTTGCAATCGGGTCGGTTACCGTAAAATCCCCTTTCTCCACGATGTTCTCAACTTTCCAGTTCCCACGCATGCTGAGGGGGACCATGATGCGATGCTCGAAAATGCCTTCGGGAACGGTTCCCAAGGTCTCACCGGCCGACAAGGTGTCGCCCGCTTTGGCAACCGGTGTGAACGTCCACTTTTGCTCCCGCGGCAAGGCATCCAGATAGATGCCACGTTGCAGGAAAAACCCGCATTGTTCCGCCAGTCGCGGTAGCGGATTTTGCAGACCATCATACACTTGGGTCAGGAGCCCGGGGCCGAGCTCGGCCGAGAGCAGCTCGCCCGTAAATTCTACGGTGTCTCCAATGGATAAACCGGTCGTATCTTCAAAGACCTGCATGTCTGCTTTTTTGCCTCGAATTCGCACCACCTCGCACATTAAGCGCAAGTCGTCCAGACAGGCATATCCAACCTCATTCTGGCTTACTGCGCCTTCGAAGGCGACGGTGATCATGTTGCCGTTGATGCCGGCAATCTTGCCGCTACTTTGGTTCATGCGTACCTCAGGTTTGAGAGCCAACGTGTGTGTCGGCAGTTTCGGAATCATCGGGCCGGAGCTTTCCGGCTGGTTGCTGTTCAAGTGTCTCCTGTGCCTTTTGCCAGCCAGCCTCTGCATCCATCAGGGACCAACGGTCGGCAATTTTCCGTTTCACGGCATAGGATAAAATAACATGAAAAGAGAATGGGTCGAGGCCTTCGAGATCATCAAGCAGCTTCCAGCGCAATGTATCCAGACTGCGCTCGCGCTCGAGCGGGTTTGATTGCGCCAAGGCATTTTCCACACGGTCCTGGATCATGGTGTCATAGCCTTCTTGGGGGCGCAGCACGCGCGTAGCATCCACTTTGCGATTGCGTGCGCGGGTTTTGGCAATTGCATTACGGAGTTGCGTTTCGCGATCGTTCCAAGCGTGGACAAAAGCTTGTTTGGGCACATCGCCCTGCATGGGAATGCCATCCAACGTTTGCAGCGTCCGGTAATCACGTGCGCTGAGCTCGGACGCACAGCGCGCATGAAATTCATCTGCTGAAATGGGGGTCTTGCCGATCGCAAGCGAAGGCAGACTGGCAATCAAATAATAGTAGCTCATGACTTCTTCTGAATCGTCTCCATCGCTTTTTTGACCATTTCGCCAAGCTGTGGGCGAAGTAGTTCCAAAAAGGCAGCCGTTAACGTTTCGCCACGAAAATCGTGTTCGATCCCCTGATCACGTAACACCACGGAAAAGCCCGAAATCACGCCGCGCGATGATTGGATCGTGACGCCTTTGCGCAAATCTTTATTCATTGTTTGCTGCAGGTAATCGGCGACTTGTTCTTGCTGTTTCTGCGATAACAATACCTCGATGCCACCTCCTGCGTCCTCCTGCTTGATGTATGCCTGGATCACATCATGCACGAGTTGGGCGAATTGTTTGCCGTCAAGAGCTTCTGAGATGTTTTTTTGTGCAAGGTTTTCAAAGGCTTGTTGGACAGCATCTCCGACTGATAAGACAATATCTCGTGCGGCATGTTCGATTGCACTGATACTGCGCTGTTCTAGCTTGGCGGCCTCTTCCTTGGCCTCTTCCAGCTTGCGGGTAGCTTCCGCCTCTGCCGCCTTCTTGATTTCTGCTGCCTTTTTGTTGGCCGTATCAAGTATCGTGTTGGCTTCTTCTTCAGCCTTGTCCAGACCTTCCTTGCGAATGCGATCCAGTAACCCTTGCAGTTCTTCAGCCATTTTTAACCATCCTTATCTAGCGGTTCCCAATTTTTCTGGTGGTCATTCAAACGGGGCCGGACAAGCTCGGCCAATGAAAGTCAGTTCCTTCATGGTGGGGTCTCATGCCGCACCTATGGATTGAAAAAACTGAATGTGTGGAGGGAAACATACGTGGAAACGAAAAGCAAGTCGGGAAAACACAAAAGTAAACTCTTTGTGAATTCTATGGTCAGGTAGAATCGCGCTACGATGTGCTCTGCGGTTTGGCCGTGGGGGGGGCGACCTTACCCGCCACCGGTGTTGATGAAATGCTGAACCGTTTCGAATGCGTTGAGCCCCATATCCAGCAATTGTTGACCACCATCCATTCCTATTCCCACGAGCAGGCCAAAAATGATAGCCTTTTGATAAAAATGATCAGATAGGGCTAGATAGACGAAAGACCATCCCGGAATGAAAAAGCATAGGATTCCTTGCATCATATCTGCTGTGAAGGCTTTGGCAACAATACAAAAATGCAAGAAGAGGATTCCCCCCCAAGCATAATCTAGCGCGGTATCGGCAAAGGTGTCATCGAGTTCTATGCCATAGCGTAGATAGCCAGAGATACCTCCGACGATTAAGAACAATACAAAGGCAAGGAGGGGTTGTGAAATCAAAGACTTTTTGTGTTTCTTTTTCGGGTGTAGCTCAAGGGGGGGGGCAACGGTTTCTTCTGGCATGTTGGCTTTCGATTTTACAACCCCAGGTGACTCCTCGTCCGGTAATTCTGTTTGTTTGTCGCGTGCCAGCTTAAGTTTGTTTTTTTTGGCTGAACGTGCCGTGGTTTTGTTGGCGGTGTTATTCTCATGTCCGTGGTCAGCGTTAGCGAAGTCACTACCCGTTGCATTGGGCACGTATTGCTGCATATGGCAGTCGCAATCGCGACACATGATTTTTTCGGGATCGGCAAATTCTGATACCATTCGGTCATTACCACATTGGGGGCATTGGTACTTGATATCAGCCATAATGTATACTCCTTCAATTCACGCGTTACGTATTTCTAAACGGCATGCGTTCTAAAGTATGGGCATGGTGTTTATTGCGCTCATACTCCTCTGGAACTTGAAGCATATATCCACTCAAATGCAAAGAAATATTTTCTTCTTCTGCGGGGCCGCTTTGCGGACTAGAGAATGTTGAAGATTGACAATTAGCATATTCCAAATCACAATAACCTGCTCTAGATGCAATCGAGAGAAACCGGTTTTTCGGGTGTTTTAGTTCGAGCTGTTGCATTTTGTTAAACGCGTTTGAGGTGATAGGGTATGTCTCCGTACCGACTGTTTCGTAGCCGGAAAGAGCAGGTTCAAATCTGGATAACCGTCTGGATTGTTTTGGCGCTTTCCGCTTTTCGTCTTTCTGTTGAATTACGGCCCCGGATCGATCTTTTTTTTGCCGCATATACACAGTTTCCCGTCGCTGTAGTGGCATTAAATGCCCTGTTTTTCTGGCTCTTGTTTTTGATGTGGATAGCCTATCGCCGTTGGCGCGAATCCATTCTTGCCGAGCAAGAATTGGAACGCGTGCTTATGAGTATTAGTCCGGATGCATTAATCGTTGTTAATCGCGATCGAGTCATAACCATGTGTTCGGGGCAGGTTCAGGCTATGTTTGGTCTTTCGGAAAAGGATGTTTTAAACAAAAAGACAGATATATTGTATTTTGACCGTCGGTTGCGAGGCATGAAGGGGGAAATCGCATCACGTTTAGAGGATTATGGTTTTCATGTGGGTTATGCGACGGGGAAACGTAAGGATGGGACGACATTTCCATTAGAGGTGATAACCGGGAAAATCCGGTTTCAGCAGGGGGCTGTAATCCTCATGCGTGATATCACGGAGCGCTGCCGAATGGAAGATGCGCTGCGTGAAAGTGAAGTGCGTTTTGAGCAATTCATGCGATATTTTCCGGGGTTTGCCTTTATTAAGGATCAGGACGGTAGGCGCATATATTTAAACGACGCACATGCTGTCGAACGCGGTTGGAATATCGAAGCATGCATTGGCTGCAAAGATGAGGACCTGTATCGAGAGGATTTGGCCCAACAGTATCGTGAATCGGATCAGTGCGTCTTGCGAGAAGGAAAAGCAGTACGTTATGTGACACGTATCACAGAGCCCGATGGTAGCATTTGTTCGTTGCTAACAGTGAAGTTTCCTTTGCCTGTGATGACGGAGGGGAATTCTCAACGAATGATTGCGGGGCTTTCTCTGGACATTACCGAGCAGGAGGCGGCTGAGCGTGAACGCCTGAGGATCGAACAACAGATGCAGCAGGCGCAAAAGCTTGAGAGTCTTGGCGTGCTGGCCGGTGGCATTGCACATGATTTTAATAATTTGATCATGGGGATGATGGGGCATGCTGACTTAGCGTTAGAGGACCATAAGAGCAGCGAGAACGCGCAGCATCATGTTCAAGCAGTTATAGACTCTTGTCAGCGTGCGGCTGATTTAGCGAACCAATTACTAGCGTACTCCGGCAAAGGGCAATTTGTTTTGGCACCTGTCAATCTAAGTGAAGTAGTGGCGGATCTTCGTAATTTGCTGATGGCGTCCATTTCGAAAAAAGCTGTTGTAGAATTTGAACTGGCTGATGATCTGCCGGCGGTTGAGTGTGATGTGACACAGATCCGACAAGTTTTGATGAATTTGATCGTAAATGCTTCGGATGCACTTGAGAATCGGATGGGGACCATATTGTTGCAGACAGGGAAGGTAAATATTTGTGCAAATGATCCTGTTATTGCGGCGAGTCTAGCTTTGGGGCAACAGCCATTGATTCCTGGTGATTACGTATACGCGAAAGTTACGGATACAGGGGTTGGAATCCAGGAAGAAGATCTTCATAAAATCTTTGATCCCTTTTTTACGACGAAAAAAGCAGGTCATGGACTAGGGTTGGCTGCTGCTTTGGGTATTGTTCGCAGTCATGGTGGATGCGTTACTGTGAAGAGCGAATTGCGTAAGGGGACGGTTTGTTCTGTTTACCTACCTGTTTCAAGGAAAGGAATAGCGTTACGGCAGGATGATACACAGCAGCACGACTCGTGGTGTGGTCAAGGCTCGATTTTACTCGCTGATGATGAAGATATGGTGCGCGAAGTGGCTTCGATGATGCTCGAAAGCATTGGGTTTGAAGTGGTTTCGGTATCGGATGGAAGCCAAGCGTTAGATCGCTATCAACAAGACCGGGGTAAATTCCGTGCGTTAATTTTGGATATATCCATGCCTGCGTTAGGCGGTGTTGAGGTTTGCAAGAAACTGCGCGGGGATGGAGAGCAGGTTCCCGTAATTCTTTCGAGTGGTTACAATCAATGGCAGGGTATAGAAGATTTGCCGCATGAAGAGAGAATCTATTTTCTCAAAAAGCCATACCGGTTACGTGCTTTACGTGATTTGATACGAGACGTTCTCTTGCACGAATAACATCCGTAGTTGCAGTTTGAAAGGGTGCGTATGTTTGTTTCCAAGGTTCGTATGGTGGGTTACATTTGCCTGTCTTGGTTTCGTATCATCACTGTGGTGTGGACCGCTCCTGATGATGTGACGTTTCCACCGCCTGTTCGCTCGGGGGGCATGGGTATTTTTTCCGGTTTGCAGGCACGCAGGGATATCGAAAGTTTTGAGCCGCGGCTTTTGCATTGGGAGGTGTTGGGAAACATACTGTGGGCGGCATGTGGTCTGAATCGACCGGATGATGCAACAGCCCGTACGGTGCCCATGCTGACTTTACCTTTCCCGGTCACCATCTATTTGTTGGCAGAGGATGGTGTTTGGCAGTATGACGCGCTTGGCCATCGGCTTACTGGTGTCCGGAATGGTGATTTTCGAGCGTTCGCTACTGCCTCCGCAGGGCATGACGGTTCAATATCTGCATACGTCAAGGTGATTTCGGATGGTACACCAGAGCATACAGGTGCCCCGGTCGTTTTGCTTTTGATTGCTGACCAACGATCATCATTAGGGGGGGATGTAATATATCAGCAAACCGCGCAATTAGATTCTCGTGTAAAGGCCGCTTTGCATGCGGGTCATATGGCGCAAAACATTCAACTGGCGGGATCCGCCGAGGGAATCGGTGTTCGAGCGCAATATCCACCGGTTTCGTCTGAAGCGCTGATCCGCGCTCTCGAAATGCCATCCGAAGCTGACATTTTGCTGGTTTTGCAGTTGGGCTATCCCGCGGCCCGGTAACGTATCTTAGTCTACAAACGGTTTGAGTTTTGCCAACAAGTCGGTTTTGCTTAAAGCTCCAATCATTTGCTCTTTTACTTCACCGTTCTGCATGATGAGAAGCGTTGGAATCGAACGCACACCGAACTGCTGTGCTAACGGAGCGTTATGATCCACATCAATTTTGGCGATTTTGAGTTTACCATGCAGTTCTTCTGCAAGCTCATCCAGAATGGGAGCAATTGCCCGGCAGGGACCGCACCAAGTTGCCCAGAAATCTACAAGCACAGGTAACGATGCGCTGACCACTTCAGTGTTCCAATTATTACTATCAACCGCTATTACATTTTCCGATGCCATATGCTTTCCTCTTTGATGCTATCCCTTGTTTTTATTGATTATTGTGAATATCGTGCTGGCCATGGTAATCCGTCTTGCGGTGGGGCTTCTGATAAATCGACATCCATGATTTGCGCGGTGAGAACATAAATGAGTACACCGACAACCAGAGTTGCCGCAATCGCTATGATGGAAAATGCCCAGTGTGGTTCCGGTTCGCCTGTTTTGCCGGTCGGTACGGGCGGAGTAAATATGCTTGGTGCATCCGAAGCTGCCGGTTTTCCACTGGTGGGAACCGATGGGCGTTTTATTTTCAATGTTTTTTTCTGTGATTCCGGATTTGTCTCTTGCGTTTCATCGGTTGCAGGTTCTTCTTGGGATACATTGCTCCCAGGAGATTTCACGATGGTTTTCGCTTGTGATGCACTTGTTGCTTCTGGCGCAGCTCGTTTGATTTTAATTGTGGCTGGGGCATTCGGTGATTTGCTTTCACCGCCGAGTACAGACTCCAGCGAAATACGGGATGTTTGCCGTTTGGGGTCAACGGCAGGTTTTTTGTCGTCTTCAGTGTCTGTGTCATGGGGTTGTATATCTGCTTTGCCCGCCTGCGACTTTGGTGCAATTTTAATGGTTCTAATTTGCCCCGATGTGCTTTTTTCCGCATTTGATGGCAGCGAAATACGGGACGTGGATTTTTTGGTTCCTGGAACGGCTAACGGATCTGAGGCATCTTTCCGAATCCCCACTGGGGCTGGCCGCTTGATCGTGGTAGGGCCTGAGCCTGCTGGTCGCAAAATGGGGCGTTTGGGACTGGTTGCCAGGACAGGTTTGGCTTCTTCCTGAAGGCCCTTTTCTTCTGTTGTGGGAGACGTGTTGGCGTCTATAGGTTTTGAAGCAGTTGCCTTTTCTGTGTCAGGGTCTGGCACCTTCGTTGTTGCCGCTGGTTTATTGTCAGCATCTTGCGTTGTGGGTAGGGGTATGGCTTTCTCGTTGTCATCCGGTTTCAGGGTTGGTGTTTTTGGGGAGACGGGGGGGGCGGCCATTTTTGTCGTGACAGCAGTCGGAACCTCTTCCTCCTCGGAAGGTTCAGGAGGAGGTGGGGTGTTGTTTTTTGCTTCCCTAAGATCAGCTTCTTCATGTTTGGCTTCCTCCAGTGCAAGATCCGCAACTGACTTGGGGGCACTGTCTTGTGCTGATTTAGGTGGCGCAGGAGGAGAAGGTTTGGGTGCTGACACATTTTGCGCTACCGGTTTTTTCAACGTAATGGGCTTTGGTCCACTAGGGGGATTTGGCACGGTTGGTTGCGTGGGCTCTGCTGGCGCGGTTTTTTCTAGGGAAATGGGTTTTGGCCGCTCTGCTGTGTCCGCCTTGGCCGTAGCCAGTTCCTTATTGCCGGTGTTTATGGCGTTTTCTGGCGTGGGCGTACTGGTTTTCGGTTTTAAACTTATTTTTGGAGGCAGCCCACCATTGGTATCTGGATCGTTTTCAGACATGCGTCAACTCCCTATTAATACTGAATAAAGTCACGAATAGTAGTAAAGCAGGTACCATGTTTGGCGTCAACACTTGAATCGGTTTTGGACTTTCCCCATTTTTCTACGTAAATCCCGGACGGAGTGCTTGCTGTTGATTTGTATTTCGATAGTATCGCGTGCTTCTGATTGCGCGAATGCGAGAAAAGAGACAATATGCTAGCCGCTTGCTGGTTGGGTCCGTGCGCGCATCTAATCTATCAGGTAGGAATGTGAGTTGTCATACGACTTGGAAATCTGTTCTGGTGTGAAAGCGTTGTGTGTGGTAATGATTGCGACCCTATAGCATTTATGTGTGATGGTGTTGATGTTACAGGTGGTTGGAGGCAGTTTATGGATAAAACGATGCGGCAGGCGGTAATGACGGCTCCCGGTAAGATCGCCTTTGGGGAGGCGGAGGTGCCGGTTCCTGGGGAGGGACAAGTGCTGATGCAAATTCAGCGGATTGGCGTGTGTGGTTCGGATGTACACGTGTATCACGGTAAGCATCCCTTCACTCCGTACCCTGTTGTGCAGGGGCACGAGTTTTCTGCAAAGATCGTTGCCGTTGGCCCTGGCGTAGAGAATGTGAAGGTCGGCGACAAAGTTACGGCTACACCGCAAGAGGTTTGTGGGGTATGTCGTCCTTGTAAATCGGGACGCTATAATGTATGCGAAAAACTGAAGGTGCGCGGTTTTCAGGCTCCTGGTGTGGCTCAGGATTTTTATGTGACGGAAGCCGATAAGCTAGTGCCGCTTCCAGAGCATATTTCTTATGACGAAGGTGCTTTTGTGGAGCCGGTATCCGTGGCTGTGCATTCTACCGGTAGGGCCGGTGATTTAACCGGCCATAATGTTGTGATTGCAGGGGCAGGACCCATTGGGAATTTGGCAGCACAGGCTTGCAAGATCCGTGGTGCCAAAAAGGTGTTGATCACGGATGTTAGTGATTATCGACTTGAAATTGCTAAAGCCGTGGGAATTGATGCTGTAAGTAACGTGCGAGAGGAAAGTCTGGCCGATGCCGTCAAACGTGCTTTTGGTGATGAAGGTTTTGATGTCGCAATGGATGCGGCTGGTGTAGAGGTTAGCGTATCAGATCTGGTCAAGCAGATCGACAAAGGTGGCCGCATCGTCATTCTTGCTGTTTTCTCGGAGCCACCGCGGGTGGATATGTCTGTTTTGTGTGAGCATGAGCTAATGATCAGCGGCACGATGATGTATCGTCATGAAGATTATGAGCAAGCGGTACAATGGATAGCAGATGGATCGATTCAGCTGCAGCCGTTGTTGTCCAAGCACTTTTCATTTGAGCAGTTCCCGGAGGCATATCGTTTCATTGATGCCGAGGGCGAGAAAACGATGAAGGTGATGATTGATTTAGCATAGGAGGCAAAATGAATAAGATTAATGAGCAAGTTTGGTATGACACAAGCATTGCGGGTGTGGACCCGGCATCTGTGCACCAGGTAAAGCTAGCAAGTGGCGTGATGATGCCTGTGGCTGCCTATGGAACGTTTCACTCGGATTGGGCGCAGGCTTATATGAAAGATGCCACGGTCGAGGCTATCCGCCTTGGGTGGCGTCATTTGGATACCGCCCGTGCCTATGAGAATGAAGATGTGGTGGGAGAGGCCATCCGTGAGGCTATTAGCAAAGGGTATATTGCCTCTGCTGATGATCTCTTTATTACCGGGAAACTCTGGAATGGGCACATGAGTCCAAAGGATGTTGCTCCGGCTTGTGAGGCCACGTTGCAGGCATTGGGCGTCGATAAGATCGATATGTATCTGAATCACTGGCCTTGGCCCAATGTGCATACACCAGGCTGTACGGGCGATCACCGGAATCCGGATGCCGTTCCATATATTCATGAGGCATTTCTGGAAACGTGGGATGAAATCGTAAAGCTGAAAAAAGCAGGCAAAGTGGTTGATATTGGTACTTCGAATCACACCGAGGCAACCATGAAGCTGTTGCTGCGTGATGTGTCTACTGATGAGCGTCCCGTAGTAAATCAGATGGAGATGCATCCGCTGATGCAGCAGACCGACTTGCGGCGTTACTTTGAATCCGAGGGTATTGTTTGCACAGGTTATATGGCATTGGGCTCACCTAATCGTCCTGCGCGTGACAGTTTTAAGGAGCATCGTGCGGATATGCAAGATGCCGTGATTCAAGCGATCTCCAAAGAGCTAGGCGTAGCCCCACCGCGTGTTTGCTTGGCGTGGGCGGTACAGCGTGAGAACAAGAGTGGTGGCTTTGTGGCGATGGCGACGCGATCGGACTGGATTCTCGAGAATCTGAAGGCTGCCACGGATGATCTGCTTTCGCCAGAGCAATTGCTGCGGATTTCCGGTGATGGAACCGCGGAGCATCCGGGGATTGATGCGAACAATCGGTTGATCTGGGGGCAGGTATTCTTGTGGCCGGAAGCAGATAGCGATTGGCGTGTACTCTGGAACGATAGTCAAGTATTTGAGACGCGGGAAAAGTATGCGCGGTTCAAGGAAGCCTACAATGCTTTTGACAAGGTGCGCGCGGAAACACGGGTTCCGGTCAGATAATTAGTGATTTTAGTGGTTGCCATAAGTTATTTTGATTGTGCATGCATTCAGCACGTATTGGTAATCCCTTTGGAGTGCGGTGAGATATCACCGCTTTGGGGGGGGCACGGAGTGCCGGGGGCGGTGACTTGGCAATTGCGCAGGTCGTTTCGGAGCGCTTGATTGCGCGCGCTCCGCTTAGTTGAAAGCGGTGAGTTCGCTTCGCTCGTCACCGCACTCCAAAAGGGAGAGCATGCGGTGTGGCTGCAGTGTTTGTCTTATGC
>SKVN01000199.1 GCA_007129405.1 Kiritimatiellia bacterium | reverse complement strand
GCCAAAACGGACTTTTCTACGCTTACTTTCATTTGTGTTTTCCTCCTGGATATCGCCCACTGTGACAATTGATTAACAGCAAGAGAGTTATAGTATGTACCTTAATTAAAGAATCTATTCAATATAATATAGCCTGTTGATTTGTAGATAACTAATCGTTAGGCCTTATTAGCAAGCGAATGGTGTCCCCTATCCTGTTCATAGTCTTGGTCATCGATTGATCAAACAATGATCATATCGTCCGGATCGATGATAACTTTCGATTTATCATCCATGCATCATCAATTGGTAAACAAGTTATCAAATACATTTTCACGTCACATTCTTATGTTTACAAACGGCATGTTGTTGCTACACAAAGCCACACACAACCTTATCTATCTTTCATGATACGCTACCGAGCTTCGAGGGGATGTATCAAAAATCTCCAAGGATCCGGCTTACGAGTCTCATCGATTGCATGTGGTATATACAGTCTCCAACGCATGCCTCTGCAGCAATAGCCCGATTTTACGCATGATGAACCTTACATGGTTTGCTGCAAGCTGTGCGCAGATTTACCAAGTTTCGTCGAGATATCCTGTACTTGGCGTCGCAAATCTTGATCTACATCCATACGATTCTGAATGGTGCGGCAGGCATGTAGTACCGTGGCGTGCGTTTTACCAAATGCAGTAGCAATATCGGGCAACGATGATGGTGTCAGAGATCGGCATAAGAACATGGCGACTTGTCGCGGGACAGCAATGGAGCGCGGACGCGAGGAGCTGCTCATGTCAGCCAAGCGTATATCATAATGCGAGGCCACCGCTTTTTGAATGGCAGACAAGCTGATTTCTGCTTGCTGTTCTTCTTCAATCGTATCGCGCAGTAAACGTTTCAAGGCATCGAGTGTCAAAGGTTGCTGGGTTAAGGACATGAACGAAACCGCGCGCACCAATGCACCTTCCAAACGACGGACATTCGAGCGCACATTCTCGGCAATAAAGGTAAGGACACTTTGATCAACGGATAATTTCATTTCGCGTTGTTTGAATCGTAGGATGGCCATGCGTGTTTCAAAATCAGGACGTTCCAATTCGGTAACCAAGCCCCATTCAAAACGTGACACCAAACGCTGTTCCAGCCCGCTGATTTCACTGGCAGGACGATCGGATGTCATAATGATCTGCTTGTGCGCATCAAAAAGAGAGTTGAAGGTGTGGAAGAATTCTTCCTGGATTCGTTCTTTTCCTGAGAGGAAGTGTATATCATCAATTAACAAGAGATCGACGTTGCGATACCGTTTCCGAAAATCGGTGATGCAGCGTTTTTGCAGGGCATCAATGTATTCGTTGAGTAGGGTTTCACAGGTTACATAACAGATGTTGCCAGCGCGGTTTTTTTCGGAAACAGAGTGTCCGATTGCTTGCATCAAGTGCGTTTTGCCTAGCCCCGTGCCACCATAGATGAAAAGAGGATTATACGCTTTAGCTGGCGCTTCACTGACCGCAAGTGCTGCGGCATGCGCAAAACTATTCGGTGGCCCCACCACAAACGTACTCATGGTGTATTTGGGGTTTAGCTGCAAGCGTGTATCGTGGCGCCTTGGCAACAAACGCTCGCGCAAGGTTTTTTGCGCTTCCGGTCTGGTTGGTTGATGTGCTTCGGCGTGTGTGAACAAATCCACTGGATTCACGGTAAAGGAAATCTTCCAGTCTTTGCCCGATACGGCCCGCAAGGCATCACAAATCAAGGGCAAGTAGTGCTCTTCCAGCCATGACTGATAGAAGTCGTTATCAACACCCAGAAAGAGTGTATTTTCTTCCAGACGTACGGGAGTAATGACAGAAATCCAGCGCGAGTACACATCGGCATGTAGAGCATCTTGCAAGTGCTCGCAGGCTCGTTTCCACAAAGAAGTAATATGTACAGTATCCACTAGTATGTGCCCCATTCTGATTGCGTTTCACGATGAAAGGTTCAATCACAAAGCGTGGACATAGTCTGTCCAACGCAACTCTTAAACAAGAAAAAAAAATAAAACATATCAACAGGTTATTAACAGTTAGTGCTAACTGATTCTGAATACGGCACTTGCAATATCCAAAAGGTATCAAAATGAAGTTGGCTACATGGTTTTATCAACAGTCCACGGCATTTTCACGCAAGGGAAGTCTGGCGTTGTGATGATTCGCGCCGCGAATCAACCTGCGCACATAAAACATTCACAACCCATGACATGATATTACGTAATTTTTTTGCGGTGAATGTCAGCACCGAGATGGCGAAGCTTACGGTCCACCGCTTCATAGCCACGATCGATTATATTCGCATTGCCGATGCGGCTTTCTCCATCGGCGCATAGTGCCGCCAAGAGCAAGGAAATGCCTGCACGAATATCGGGGCTGTGCAAGCGGGTAGCATGTAATTTGGCTGGTCCACTGACAACGACGCGATGCGGGTCGCATTGTACGATACGCGCACCCATCTCAATCATACGGTCGACAAAATACATGCGGCTCTCGAACATCTTTTCAAATAATAGGACGGTACCTTCTGCCTGTGTTGCCAGGACAAGTGTGACGCCTAATAAATCGGAAGGAAAATTCGGCCAGGGTCCGTCTTCGATTTTTGGGATGGCTGCATCAAAGTCGTTATTCACATGCAATTGTTGTTTGCCGGGCACATGCAGTGTTGTGCTTTCCCAACTCCACTGCACGCCAAGTTTCGACCAATGTTTATCGATTACACGAAAATCTTCAGGTTCAATATTTTCTACGGTGAGTTCCCCTCCCGTAAGAATCGCTGCCGCGACAAAACTTGCCGCTTCAATCGTGTCGGAGGCGATGCGATAGTTGGCGCCTTTGAGTTTCTTAACGCCGGTAATGACCAATCGGTTAGTCCCGAGGCCGGAAATACAGGCTCCCATAGATTGCAGCATGCGGCACAAGTCTTGCACATGCGGCTCACAGGCAGCATTAAAGATTGTGGATACCCCCGGTGCCAATACAGCCGCCATAATAATATTTTCGGTAGCGGTAACACTGGCTTCATCCAGTAAGATATCTGCGCCGGCCAATTGTTTACGTGTGAATGTACAACTGCCTGCCGCATTGCGGCCAATTTCAATTCCGAGTTGGCGCAGACCATCCAGATGCGTGTCGAATCGTCGGCGACCAATACTGTCTCCTCCGGGTCTGGCTATCACGGCTTTTCCATGCCGGGCAGCCAAAGGGCCTGCAAATAATAGTGATGTACGAACATGCCGGCAAAGCACGGGATCTGGCACACGCTTGCGAACACCTTTACTGCATAGCGTAACTTGATGGCCTTTACGGCTGATGGCTACGCCGAGCCCATCAAGAATGCGCAGCATGGTTTCAACGTCACGAATCGCAGGTACATTACGCAGGGTTACGGTTTCGTCTGTTAACAAGCAAGCCGCCAGCATCGGCAAGGCGGCATTCTTGTTTCCCGGGCTCCGGTGCACACCATGCACGCAATGCCCGCCCCGTATGACAAATTCCGACATCCCCTACCCTCTTATGGCTTACATTAACTCGGAATCAGCCGCGCAGGCCATGGACGGTGCGTACAACATTGTCCACGGTGAAGCCAAACTGCTCTGCCAATACGCCGCATGGTGCCGAAGCACCAAAGCGATTCATTGCAATATAATGCGCATCATTGCCGACATATTTTTCCCAACCCATTGGCGCAGCCGCCTCGATTACAACGCGCACGGGGCATTTTTTGGAAATCGTGGCAGCTTTATACGTAGCGTCCTGTTTTTCAAACAGTTCCCATGAGGGTACACTTACCACCCGCACACAGCACTCTGCCGCCAGTTGTTTGGCGGCACTAAGGGCAAGCTCTACCTCGGAGCCGGAAGCAACCAACGTTACCTCGGGATCTATAGCTTCACTTTGCCACAAGATATAACCCCCACGCCGTAGCTCAAGAGCAGACGGATATACACTGCGATCAATGACATTGAGATTCTGCCGCGTGAGCAAAATAGCCGTTGGGCCACTTTTGTTTTCAAGTGCGGTCAACCAAGCGGCTGCGGTTTCCGTTGGATCTGCAGGACGAATCGTCGTTAAGCCTGGCATACAGCGCAACGATGCCAATTGTTCAACAGGTTCATGCGTGGGACCGTCTTCGCCGACATAGAAACTGTCGTGCGTAAAGACATAAATAACCGGTAATTTCATGATCGATGCCAGACGTACCGCCGGGCGCATGTAATCCACGAACACAAAGAACGTTGCACCGAAGATCCGCAAGCCGCCATGCAAGGCCACACCATTCATAATGGCGCCCATGCCGTGTTCGCGCACACCAAAGTGAAAATTGCGCCCCGAAAAGTCACCCTTGTGAATGCTGCCAGCATCTTTCAACAACGTTTTGGTACTTGGTGCCAAGTCTGCCGAGCCCCCGACCAGTTGTGGAACGGCTGCAGCCATCGACTGTAATACGGTACCCCCTGCTGCTCGTGTGGCTTGTGGTTTCGTTACATCAAAAGCGGGTAACAGCTCAGCCAAATTTTCAGGCAACACATCATTCAGACCGTTTTGCCAGGCCTCAGCCTTTTCAGGATATGCTTCTGCATACGCTTTATAAAGCTTCTGCCATTTTTTGTGCTGGCGTTTCAGCTTGGACCGCCGGTCCGCGAAGAGCGCCAGTACAGATGCCGGAATGTAGAATTTCTGGTCTTCTGGCAAGCCGAGTTCCCGTTTACTCAGGATCACTTCTTCGTCCCCAAGGGGTTCACCATGCACGGATGCGGTATCGGCCTTGTTCGGGCTTCCTTTACCGATCGTAGAGGTACAAATGATGATGGTAGGTCGATCGTTGGAGCGGCGTGCTTTGCGAATGGCCTTATCAATTTCTTCAAAATTGTGGGCATCCACCTGCAGAACATTCCAGTTGTAGCCTTTGAAGCGTCGGCTGACATCATCGCTATAGGCTAGATTTGTGCGACCTTCAATGGTGATGCTATTGTCATCGTAAAAGAGAATCAGTTTGTTGAGACCGAGGTGTCCTGCACTGGAAAAGACTTCATGACTGATGCCTTCCATCAGGTCGCCGTCGCCACAAAACACATAGGTGTAATGATCTACGATTTCCTGTTCATCCGTATTGAACCGTGCCGCGAGCATTTTTTCCGCGATAGCCATGCCCACGGCATTGCCGCAACCTTGCCCCAGCGGGCCGGTGGTTGTTTCCACGCCGGGGGTATCCCCTACTTCCGGGTGCCCGGGCGTCATACTTTCCCATTGACGAAAACGGCCCAGTTCGGCGAGCGGCAATTCGTATCCTGACAAGTGTAACAGGCTATACAGGAGCATGGAGCCATGGCCACCAGATAGCACAAAGCGATCGCGATCAGGCCAAGTCGGGTCGGTGGGATCGTGTTTTAGATACTGCAACCATAGCACGGCAGCAACGTCAGCCATACCCATGGGCATGCCTGGATGTCCAGAATTGGCGGATTGTACACCATCCATCGCCAGACCGCGAATGGTGTTGGCGGTTTGTAACAACTCTTTGTGGGAAGGTTTCATAGACATACGCATCCTTTCATGTCAGATGTCTTGTAAAAAACTTTTTTGGAACACGTAAAACACGTTCATTGTTCTCAAATTTATCAAAAGTTGTCGAGTGGGAAGTCTTATGTGGAATTTCCGTCGTGGCGGAAATTCCCGTCGTTAGTCGTCAGGATGCTAGTAGGCGCAATTGGGCTGTCAACATGATGCGAGGGCTGTAACTTAGGGCGGCAGTTTGGAAGTTCGGTGAACGAGAACGGCGACGAGATCGGATTACGAGTCGGCAAAATAAATCGTTTACCTTTCTCGTGATCCGAAAAGGGACGTAAATGCATCGTGAACAGCAAAGAACAATGAAGTTACAACCTAGAATTTGGCGAAAGGTTCGATCGGCAAAGGTTTCCCGCAATACATGCAATTCGGTGTTTTTCCTGAATTGCGCCGTTGGCAGGAAGAACAGATTGGACGCTCCTGTCGAGCGCGTTTGCCATCGAGTTTTCCGCTACGCAAGTCAATTTCCTGAATGATGTTTTCCAAGTCAGCATCGGTCAGACCATTGACCTCTTTTAATAAGGTCCAGAGCGCTTCGGTAACCATGAAAAGTTTTTCGACATCGTTTCCGAGACTTTCTACCTTTGTGCGTATCCCATTCCCCGCACTTGTACCGCCAGTGACGTTTACATCTATTCTCTGGGTTGCTTGTGCAGCAGCATCGACAGCAGCAGTAGCTAAAAACAAACCATTAATCATACCGTCGTCTCCTTGAGTTTTAGGTTTTTGCAGGGGGCATGTTTGCAGTGAACGCATCGTTATTGAAACAAAAAAAGAACGCACGGGGCAAGATCTCTCGCCTCGTGCGTTCGTTAGATCGTTAGATCACAATGTAATTAGTCTTCGCTAATACTCTCGTGCGGAATGAGCGCAGCATAATCCTCAATCGTGCCCCCATTCAGGCAGCACTCGATGATTTGCCGTCCGAGCGGCATTAAATCATCCGAGAGGAATTGCTTGATTTCCCGCTTGAAGAAATCATGCAGGATTGCGGCACCCTTGTCGTAGGCTTCATCTCCGACCTCAGGTTGCAGGTTCACCTTAAAGAACCAGCTTCCAATATTGCGTCCCTCAACGGTTATGTTGTCGGGATTCCAGCCCAGCAGCGGACAACGGCACGCCGTAACCTGGGATGGGCTGAACTTCGCCCCACCCCGGCGGGCCATGTATTCGCGCGTTACCCACTGTGGCATGAAGCTCACTTCCCAAGCGCCCACATGCTGATTCGGGGTCACGATGTACTTGACTCTCGGTGTATCCAGAATTTGCTTGAGCAGGAGGTTGGCCTGGTCTACACGCCGGCCTGTTGCGAAGGGCCAGTACGAACCGACACCCTCACTGGACATGCCTTCGGTATCAACAATACTCGGGTTGGCATGGCCACGCGGTGCAACCAGACGCCACAACCATGCGAGTGACGGTGGCAACAGATGGAACATACCGAGAATTCCGTAGGTTGGTTTCTCCTTTGTACAAGGCGGACAGCGTACCCCGAATGAGCGGATGTCGATGTCCAATGTTCCACGGTGCACGTTAGGAACGATATCAGCCGGTACGACAACCCGCGGATTGGGGCATGGCACACCCGGCTCATCCTGGATATGTTCCCAGATCAGGGCCGAGCAGTCTGGTTTGGCATCAATATTCAAGAACAACAGCGGTTTCGGCGGATGAATCGTCAATTTTTCCAAATGCGGATCGACGCCGTAGCCAGTGATGTGGTTGACACGCACGAACCAGGATTCCTCTGCGTCCATCAGTGTCAACTTACCGTTGCCCTTATCGATAGAAGGATGACACAAAGCCATGTCATCGGTTACCGGTTTGATCTTACAGAACTGCGGAATCGTCAGGCTGCGAGTCTCGCCATCCACGATGTTTTTTCCGAGGAGCATGCTGCCATCTTCCTGCCGATGCGGCAATTCCAGCATTTCGCTCTTGCCGCCACCACTGGCGCCTTCATGGGAAATGCCGACGCGGTTTTCATACGGCGTAATCACTTGCGCCGCCGAGCAATGCATGGTCACCCATTCCTCTTTCTCACCCAGATGCAAGAGTACACCGTAGATACCTTTTTTCGCACTCGGTCCAGGGTACAGGTTATAGCTGAACAATTCATGCATGCCGGGAATACGGTTATGCACAACGACCTGCTTCCCATTCAGATGTGTATGGCGGAAAGGTGGTGCTACATATACGATCGCCTGCGGAGCAAAGTCTGCAGGCAGCTCATCCGCCGGAATGATGCCTTGGAGCATGGCTAACCCGAGTGCAAAGAATCCAGCATTCGCGGGGCAGACGGCCAAAGCGTCTTTTCCCTTACCCGGCATGCCTGCAATAAAGGGGAAAACAGCCAGCTCTTGCTTTTTCAGCCAGTCAAATGTTTCCTGCCGTAACCCTTCAAACGATTTTCCATAGCGCTCCTGGAACGTCGGCTTGTTGGTGGGACGGTTGTCGCCAATGACCATGCAGTCCGGATCCCGGCGGCGCATGTAGACTTCGTTGTAGTTTGCGCTGATGCCATTCTTGACTCTGCAAACCTTGACCTCTTCATACGAGCCCTTGCCGGCAACTTCGTAGGCGACGCGGTGATATCCATCTTCACCAACATCCCGCAAGGCCAGCTTCTGCAGGTCCTCAACATTGCGCCCGAGAATCACATTCGGTGCCTCGGTCAATAATGCCTCGGCATCCGCCGGCAACTTGATGTGCTTTAAAATCAACTCCCTATCTGCCATCTTGTACTCCTTTATGTAGAGAAAGTTTGGTAACCGCGAATAACGCTATCAGATACCCTATCAAAAAAAATAGTGCAAATCATGAGTTAAACTGACACTATATTGACATCAAGGAAGGTTGTGTTTTAAATATGCCTCCAATCATAACTAAATATCTGTTTTCAAAATTGCTGGCCTCTCCAACCTTGCGTGACGGAATGCGGCGTTTACATGCGATTAGCGGGATGGATGTGTTGCTGCTCGATGATCTTGGCAGTATTCGTTTATCCGTGCCCCGGCACCCTTCGGTTGCTTTTGTTCAGCTCCTGCGTTTGCATCCCGAAATGGAGGTAACGTTTCGGGAGATGCGGCAAGCGGCATTGGCGGGCACGACAGGCGCGCAATTGGGGCTGCATGAAATTGTGTATACCATATTAGCGGAGCGTGAGATCTGCGGCTACTTGGTGTTATCGGGCTATCGATATGCAGATCATGATAATATTGATCTTGCCATCACACGTGATGTTTGGCGTCGGTTGGCGCGTGCGGGCGTGTCTGTGCGTTGGTCCGACTGGTTTCGCGCGTGGTCGGCACTCCCGGCATACAGCAAGGAGCAGCATGTGGCCTGGGAAGAAACCGTTGCCATGTCGATGCGACAGGTTTTGCAGCGAATGGAGAAAGCGGAACGGGTCGAAGATGTTGCGGTATGGCCTACTTTTATTCAAGAGGCATGTCGCCGGATTCGTGAATGCTATGACACACCGTTGCGCTTGCATACCATTGCCAAGGAGCTTGGGGTTTGTCCCGAGCATCTCAGTCGTACGTTTCATCAGGCCACCGGCATGAGGTTTGCGGAATATCTGGCGGAGACCCGTATTGGTGCGGCCTGCGATGCGCTGGCGACAACCCCTGCCCCAGTATCACAAATTGCCCATCAATGCGGCTTTTCAACCCTGTCGCGCTTCAATCGCTGCTTTCGAAAACATCGCGAAACCACGCCCAGTGCCTGGCGCAAACGCGCCCGCTTCCAAAGCTAACGGCAAGATATATGCGCCAGAATAACATGCATATATAACTATATGATAGGGTCTTATAAATATATGCATAAAGTAGTACTATGTAGGGTTGCTTGCGTTATTCTGGACTAGAATGATGACAGCTTAGATATGCTGGATGAAGTATGTGTGTATAATAATTGAGTCGTAAGGAGCGCGCATTTGGACGTTTCGTCCCGTTGGGGATAATAGCTATTTCGGAACTGCTGAGGATATCGCTGGAGAGACCGACATGGTTGTGAAGGTAATACCCTTCGTATGGATTACGCGATTTGTGTACCCTATCGCAATCGCACGATTGACTTAACGGCAAAGGATTGGTTACATCTACGGCTGGCTAGCGTGATTTTGAACCATTCCTACATGCGCAAATTCGGCATACGGGTGGCTGAACTTGTTGTGACCATAATCAAAGACTTTCCCGCTGAGGCCAAAGAGGGAGAAACAAAAGATGAATAAACGTGTGGTGATATATTATATTGCAGGTTTTGTTATTTGTGCGTGCAGTTTGCTGCTTCGATTTCTTTGGCTAGAGGGAGCACCGCAAGTGCCCGGTATGTTTCGAACGTTTGTGTTTGGTTTACCTTGGATCTCGGTTGCTGGCGTGTTGGTATGGTGGCGCTCGCGGAACATACCAAACAAATATCCCCTAGCCTTTGTGTTTGGTACCGTAACCCCGTTCATTCTCGCCACGATCTGGCTTGTCCTGCGCTAACAGTAACTTCATTGTTTGCACACTTACTCGCCTGCACCTAATACCCTACACTTACTCGATATTATGCGCACTGACTTTCGATTAAGTGTAAACGAGTAAGTGTATCCGATTAAGTGTAAGAAGTGTCGCCCCCGCATCATCTGGGGGCATCCCGGGGCCAGGGCTATCTAGGTTGAAACTTCATGCCGCTTCCAGAAGGAAGTATGTGAGCACGTGGGTAAGTGAGTGTGTGGGACCTGGAGGGCGGCGTCCTCTGCCGCCGAAGCAAAGCCCATCAAATCAACCCTATGGAACCCTGTTACACTGGGGCCCTCGCACACACCCACTCGCCCACAAACTCACACACAAGTTTATTCCTGCATCAGCCGAAAGTCCTCGGTGTCAAAGCTCACCTTGTTTATGAATCGCGACGCCGAGAATGGCTATGTCTGCTGGGCTGATGCCAGGGATGCGAGCAGCCTGCGCCATGGAGATCGGACGAATCTTGCTTAGTTTTTCGCGCGACTCATAGCTTAGGGCTTTGATGGGCCAGTAATCGATATTGTCCGGAATTTTTTGATCTTCCAGATTCGCGAGCTTACGAATATTCGCCTGTTCCCGCACAATGTAACCTTGATATTTTGCATAAATTTCAAGCTGTT
>SKVN01000128.1 GCA_007129405.1 Kiritimatiellia bacterium | reverse complement strand
GGCAGATTGGCTGCCCAGCCGCCAATACCGTACTTGCCCGCGAGCATCCGGGTGGTAAAACGGAACCCTACACCTTGCACAACGCCATATACCCGAATATACGCGGTTTGTTTATGCATTACAGTACATCCGTTTGTTTGCGGACTTATGACTCGCGGTGCAACACAAGGTATACAGGACTCCCTCCCACCAATACTTGTTGATGCTCGATGTTCAACCTCACGCCAAATGTATCCCGCGCAACCATGCCCTCTTCCACCGATATGGGCACAGATCGCTCTCCCTCAGCACAGACGATAGAAACGCGTTTCTGGTTTGCGTCATCATAAAAGTCGTAGCTCCATACCCAACCATCTGTTCCTCGCAATTGCTTGCGCTGCTGAAAAACAAAACCGCGGGTACGAGACAAAAACGCCTTGAGCGCCAGATATCCCGATCGCTCCCGCCATGCGCCACCCACATCATCGATAAGCCCGAATCCATGCGCCACGAGGCTCCACCAGAACACGCGTTCGGCTAACCCCGAACCAATGGCAATCAAGATATAACGAAGCATATAAGCGGCTGCCGCATCCTCATCCACGCTCGGATCATTCTGGCGCACCCCCGGCGATACATACGGGGCTCCCACAGGGGAGTGAATACCTGTCCCTGAAAGCGGCCAATTAAATTCGGTAATCACGAGACCATCCCCGCAATTCCGATGCGCTTTCGCGATGGCCCGGGCCAATGCCAGCTTTTCGAGCAAGGCAAATTTTCCTTGGGGGTTCTCTGGCGCTCCGCGACGATCCACATATAAATGATGCGTCAGCACATCAAACTGCATCCCCTTCGGCATGTGATCTAAAGCTGCTGGAATATACGCATATTCAAAATCAATTACGGCTGGCCCCCCGAAGCGTACTTGCGGCAATCTTGCGCGCCACGGCACCAATGGCCGCAGCAGTTCACGATATTCCTCGAATGTCCACAGGCCCCATTTTACCCGGTTAATGGCATGCCCCACCTCAACCAGTTCGACGACCCCACCTACCGCCGCAAGCACAGAATCCACAAACGATTGCCATAATGCTGGAGTTTCCACCGCTTTACGGTCTTGTAGCAAACCAACACTCACCGGGTGCCCTTTGTCATGCAACGCTTTCACCAGACCAACAGCTCCAGCGAAGGCATCCTCCTTCTCATGACGATAAAACCGCACCAAAACCGGAATGGGCCCCAGCGCATGCAAGGCCGCCAAGGTTTGCCCAGCATCATCAGGCCGCCACTCCACAGCGACACCAACCCTACCATCAAAAGCACGCGGTTGCGTAAAAGCGGTTGCCCGAAAAGCCTGGTAATGGCGATGGCAAAATGGCAGCAATCGCAAGGGGGACCAAACCGACTGTAAATGACGCCGCAAGGCGAAATGTTTTTTGCGATCTTCGCGTTGCATCGTTACCAAGGGCTGACGCGACAACGGATCCCAGACCCATATCGATTTGGCACCGGGGTAGGTTGCTTGCGTGTCATGCCGGATCACTTGGCGGCGCTCCCGGATCGGATGCCGCCAACGCCGGGTGCGTGAATGCCAGGCAAAACGTTTCCGATACCGGGTTTCCCACAACTTGAATGGTTTAGTGGGAACTTCCGCATAATACATTTCACGAAACACGCGCAAAAAGTCGCTAGGTAAGGTTATGCGCGAAATATCACGGCCGCGCTCCCGATCGGTCACCCGATCCCGCACACGCCCGCGATTGAGATCAATGAAGCAAACATCGCCCCATGTACAATCCCCCAGCCGCCGCAAAAGAATATTCTGGTTACCCAGATCATAATGCACAAAGCCGGCCGCATGCATCTTCCGGATGGCATCCGCCACCGTTTGCAATAACGTCATGAGTTTCGTTCCGTCCGGTTCGTCACGAAACAGTGCAATCAAAGCATCCTTGAAGCTGATGGCATCCGGCAGGTACGCAGCCACATAGTAACTTTCGCGTACCCGCCCATTCTCAACGCGCTCCAACCAAGCCAACGGCTCCGGTGTCCCAACGCCGTGCGCGTGCAAATGCACAGCAGCCATCCAACTGCGCCAGGCTTTCGTGCCGCGTTGCCGACTGCGCAGCGATTCGATCATGCCACCACAGGCAAACGACTTCACAACCACCCCCACAGGACCACTGCTCGTGGGCATGGTTAACAACACATTCCGATGGCGCCCCTCCGTCAACACGGTTCCCGCCGTACCCGCAAGGTGATCCCCCAGCCGCGAAAGCCAAGCGCGAGCAGCCTTATCCGCCACAAAGCCGCGCACGCAGCCCTCATACGGACCGATCCGCTCGCTCTTTTCCTCCCCGTTTCCCATCCTGATCTCCAAGCTTCACCTTGCCGGTAACTTCACGCCCTGTAGCCGCGCTTTCGGCGAAAGCGCGGCTACAAGACAATCACGTCCCTTTGCGTCCATCAATCCTCAAGTTTTTCCTCTGCATCATCTTGGTCGCCCAACTGTCTAAACGAACCTGTAACTCCATCGTTCCCATATTTTGGAGGGCGGCAGTCCTCTGCCGCCGGAATTCGTCACGCGTGTTGGACGACGGACGCACAGGAGTGCGTCCCTCCAGCGAATGTATCACCCAAGTTCCCCCCCCCTGCATTATTTTGGCGGCCCAAGTCCCGCACTAGCCACCAACTGCGCCAGCTTTTCCACACCCTCCCGAAACAACGCCGTGTCCAGCAGAAGCGATACCCCCAGAAACGGATTCTTACTAACAGACTCCATACCAAATAAATAGCCCGGATGCGTTAAAACGCCGTCATGCGCAAGAGCCGCCATGGCCCACTGCGCATCATCATGCGTTTGCGG
>SKVN01000066.1 GCA_007129405.1 Kiritimatiellia bacterium | reverse complement strand
TGTTATTGATGATTGACAGTGCCGCCACGTTTTTGTAGAAAAACACGTTTGCTGCGAATTATTTGTGTCGTGTAGTGTTATGACCAAATAATCTTGTTCGCAGCAAGTTAAGGAGATTTGATTATGTCACAACATCCAAGTTTACGTGGTGCGAACAAGATTATGACGAAGCGGAATGTTCTGAAGCGCTTTGAGCGCATCGACATTCTGAAAGGGCGCGGCAAGTGGAAAGCTGGCGATCGTGGTCTTGGTTTGCCGAAGACCAAATCCGAGAGTTAATTTTTTAGATAAAAAGGACGTGCCACGGCTGCTTGGCGGTTCCAGCGAAGGGGCCGGAAAGGGGAGGACGTTGAAGCATATCCTTATGTTTTTATGTGTGGCACTGTTGTTTTTCGTGCCCCATTCTCTTTATGCCCAGCGACGTCAAGTTCGTGTTACGGCAGCACAGGCAAGCGTATATGATGCCCCTCGGGCTAATGCCTTGGTTTTAGGGCAATTACCACGCGGAAAATTGCTTCAGGCAACAGGACGCACGCAGGGAGACTGGCTTGAAATTGAAGCCCCTCCTGAAATTTCGGGTTGGATTTTTGGCGAGCTTCTTGCGGGCGATGTGGTCGAGGCTACCACGGTTCGTATTCGTTCCGGGGCTGGTGTGGGTTACGAAGGCTTGGGGAATCTCGTTCGTGGAGATCGTATTGATCGACGTGGATCGCAGGGGGGCTGGATCGAGTTTGCGGGCGTACCCGCCATGCGGATCTGGATAGAGCGCTCCATGGTTTCTGCTCCTGCTGCTGTGGATTTAACCGCAACGCCTCCTCGTCCTGCTCCCCCTCCGGAGCCAGTACCAGAGCCCCCGCGTGAGCCTGTCCGTCCGTCTCCGCCCCAGCCAAGGCCAGAGCCATCTCCGCCCCCGCCTGCGCCCGTACCGGCAGAGCGCCCGGCACCGCCTCGTCCGGCACCAAGCCCAGCGCCTGTTCCCGAAGCTCCACTACCGCGCCCACAACCTGTGCCGGTTCCCACGCGGGATCCTGCCCCTGTGCAGCGTAGAACGCTTCCTGTACCCAGAGTAGATCGGGAAATACATGTAAGCGAAGCGAAAAAGCTATTGCCGCCGGGCTTTCGTCTTGTTCGGCAAGCCCCGCAAGGAGAAAATGTTCAGTTGCAGGGTGTTATTCGTCCCGTTGGGTTTGGCTTGTTCCGTCCCGCAGCCTATCGTTTGGTTGCGGATGGTCCATTTCCCACCAACACACAAGCGTATTTGATATCGGATACGACTTTACTGGGGCGTGCCGTGGGACGGCGTGCTACCATATCGGGGATGCGATTCTGGCTGATGGGGGCCCGAGAGCCAGTGATCGTTGTACAATCCCTGCGCGTGTCTCCCTAATATTAGGGGCATAATTCACTGTACGATTATTGGGCCAGAGAGTAGTTTTGGAAGCAGTCGTTCCAATCGGCATGATCAGTAATTGAAGTAAGGTTGAATGTGAAACGCACTCTTCCAGAGCAACTTGGCAGTTTGGTGGATGAAAAAGTGCGCGTGGCCATCGAGCATTTCGCCGAGCGAATCGCGCATGATTTTAATAATATCATCACACCGTTGGTGGCATATCCCGATATTTTGATGACCATGCTGCCGGATGAAAAATGTGCTGACATGGTTCGTGCTATCCAGGAATCTGCGGAACGCGCCCTAAGCGTGACGCGGGAGCTGGCGGCTTTGGCTGGCGGAGGCATGAACGAGGCGAGACAGTTTGATATGAGTCTGGTCGCCGCCGAGGCCATTGCTACTGTACGACAGCAGTTGGCCGGATCCGATCAAGTCGTCATTGAAGACGTATTGGAACCAAATTTATGTATTGCGACACAGGCCGAGGTCTTTGTTAGAGCTTTCGAAGCACTGTTGGCAAATGCGATTGAAGCCGTGAGTGGCTCCGGTGGTACGGTTTCGATACATGCGCAAAGCATGCGTGTCGTGGATACGACGGGTGTCGGTGGTGAACGCATTCCAGATGGCGATTATCATATACTTTCTGTTACCGATACAGGTTGCGGCATAAGCGCAGCAGACCTCCGCTTGATCATTGAACCTTTTGTAAGCGGATTTGTGGATAAACCCGGATGTGGAGCCGGGCTGGGCTTGAGTGTGGCGTATTGTGGCCTGCGCCGTAACAACGCTTATTTACAAATTTTTAGCACGCTTGGAGAAGGAACGCGTGCTGTCATGTATTTTCCTGCCGTGAAAGGCGGAAAGAAACCGTCGGCGGCAGCAGCAGAAATGCATACGAAACACACACCATCTGCTTTTGTGAAATCGAAGCAAGTCGTTGTTGCATCCTCAGGGCAAACGCAAGCTTCCACCGCGCAGAACAACCTATCTTTTGCTCAGGATACGAGCAGACGGGTATTGGTAGTCGATGATGAAAGTTCGATCTCGAATTTATTCAAAATGATTCTCGAGAATTTTATTCCCGCTGTTGTGGTTGATTGTGCAGAGAACGGGTTGGAAGCACTCGAGAAATTCAAAGATGTGCGATATCCCGTCTTGGTTATGGATTTACATATGCCTGTGATGGATGGACAAGCCGCCTTTTTTGAAATCGAAAAATATTGCACGGAACATGGTTTTGAAATGCCCGCTATTATTTTGTGCACGGGATATGCGCCGCAGGCCCCATTGCGGCATGCGATTGAAGCACAGGAGCGGCATGTATTGCTGAATAAGCCGGTTCAAAGCGATTTGTTGGTCAAAGTCGTGCGAGAGCGGCTAGAATGCAGTTTGGCGGTATGAGGGTCATTCGCACGACACGAGATATGCTTCGCATGCGGGCAGAGGAGCAATCGGACA
>SKVN01000138.1 GCA_007129405.1 Kiritimatiellia bacterium | reverse complement strand
TGCACAGCAGGTTATTCAAGAATGGATTTCGACCGCAAAAGAGCTTGGACGGACAGTGCCGCAACCTAGGGGCCGCCTAGCATATGCCTAATTATGAGATTGGGCATAACAATCGCCTGAACCCTACTGGGAGAAGTTGAATGCAAATTCCCCCAGTTGGGTTAGACACACTTAGACACCTGAAATATTACCAACGAATCGCGATCGCAGAACTCGCAATTTTTACGGAACTCACGCCTGCGAGACATAACCAAACGGGTACCAAGGGCAGCATATGATATCCGCGTCTGCTGATCTTGGTGTTTGCATCTTCGACCGACTCGTATCTCTGCTTAGGTGCCCTCGTTTATTCAATCGAGTCGATCGCGAATTGCATTACCTTGCTTGATGATGTCAGCAATCTCGGTTTGCCAGAAACTCTCGGTACCCCAATCCGGCGAGAGCCGCGCGAACCCACCATCCTCCTGCTGATGACCGCACCAAGCCAGATAATGAATCATACGCATGAATCGCAAAGGTTCGATCAGACGCAATTCCCCACGCCAGAACGGACGAAACGTCTCATACCCCTCCAGCAGCAGATTTAACTCCCTGGTGGCATCCTCTGCCCGGCCGGGCAAGAGCATCCACAAATCCTGCACGGCTGGTCCTTCGGCCATGTCGTCAAAATCAATTAATGCCAGCGGCTCCCCCGGTCGCCAAAGCATATTGTTGCGATGCAGATCCCCATGGATACGCAGATACTCCACATTTTCAAAGAGGGGTTCAATGCAATCCAGTACGGCATCGACAGCCTCGGCAAAACGATCGTGCAAATCAGGACGGTGCAGATGCGTGTCGAGCAAGTACTGAATGTGATCCTCCGTCGAGGCGTCGGGCCGCATCACGATGCGGTCGCGGGTGCTGTGCCGGGACCCCACCACATGCACGCGCCCCAGCAATCGCCCTGTCTCCAGCCACTGCGCATCACTCGGCTCATCCAAGGCGCGTCCGCCGCGCTTGGGGAAGATCGCAAAATAGTTTCCATGGTGGCAGTGCAGCAGCGCACCATCCGCCCCCGGTAGCGGCGGAATCACCGGTAACTCTTCCGCCGCAAGTTCGGCCAGGAAATCCTGCTCGTCCTGCAGCGCATCCGCACTCCAGCGGCCCGGACGATAAAACTTGGCAACAATCGATTCGCCCGACTCCAACGCCAGCTCATAGACGCGATTAATGTAGCTCGTCAAAGGACGGCACAGACCGGTACAGCGCTGACCAAGCGCTGCCTCCACCTGATCCAGAACATGATCAGGTGTCAAATGCGCAAAATCTGCCTGCGCGCTCTCGCTCTGTATGATATCCATCCCCATTCCTCTATAATGTAATCTACCGTCCCCTTCAGATAATAACGGATCACGTCCAAACAACTATGCACAGCTTTCGCGGAAACAGCAAACTCAGAGATGCTTTGTGGTTGCATGACAGCGCGAATCTCATGATGATGCAAACAACATTAAAAACCGGGAGCGATCATGTTTGAATTTTTAATCGGCATGCTAATACTTGTTGTTATCGGAATCTTTATTGTCGCCCCACTCGTTTCTATGATCCTTTGTCTGCAAATGCGACGGCAGCAATCCAAAATGGCCGACGACCTAGCATCCATCCGGCAACACCTGCAATCGTTCCGCAAGGCAGCAGGCACCCAACCCAGCGAAACCCAACCAGCTCAAAGCCCGCAGCAAGCCCCTGTCGCGGCGCCCCCCACCACCCCGGCTCCTCCAGTCAAATCGACGGAACCCAAGCCCGCTATACCCGCACCAGTAACGGACGCCATTCCGCCGCCCACGCCGGTAGCTTCTTTCCGGTTAGCAGCAGAAGAAGCGGAAGCAGCCCAAAGCGTTGTTTTCGAGCCGGCCGAACCGGGCCGCTTCGAGGCTGCCGCACGCCGTATCCTGGCAAAAATCTGGAACTGGATTATTGTCGGCGAGGAATTCCGCCGCCCGGGCGTCAGCACAGAGTACGCCGTCGCAACCAACTGGCTCGTGCGCATCGGCGTTGTCATTGTCGTCATCGGCGTCATTTTCTTTCTGGACTACACCTCCACGCGCGGCTGGCTCGGCCCCATGGGCAAAGTGGCAATCGCCTTGCTGACCGGTTCTGCACTCCTGACGGTCGGTATTCGCCTGCTCGGACGTCGCTATCATCTGATCGGCCAGGGACTGCTTGGCGCAGGCTTGGCCGTCTGGTATGCCGGACTCTTTGCAGCGGCAAATCTCTATGGGCTCATCGGAACTGGCACAGCCTTTATCCTGATGGCATGCGTAACCGTGGGAGCCGGTTTTATGGCCGTGCGCTTCAACTCATTGCTCGTGGCCATTCTCGGGCTCATCGGCGGTTACGGGACCCCCGTCATGCTTTCGACCGAAGCAGTCAATTTTCCCGGATTCTTTGGCTACATGCTGGTGTTGGGCTGCGGCGTATTGGGCATTGCCCGCAAACGCAATTGGCACCTGCTGCATGCGCTCGCATTTCTGGCAACCTACAGCTTGGCAAGTGTATCCTTGTACGATGCCTACGAACCCGCCCTGTTCTGGCAAACATTCCCCTTCCTGACCGCATTCTTTATCCTATTCTCCACAACCGTATTTATCTATCAGCTCCGGCATGGAATACTCTCGACCCTCATCGATCTGATGATGCTCGTGCTCAACGCCTTGATCTACTTCGGAATCGGATATTGCCTGATTGAGCTGACCTTCCAAATGGAGTGGAGTGCCGCCCTCGCACTCGGCCTGGGCACCTTTTATACGGCCCACCTCTATATCTTTCTCCGGCGTAAAGGAAAGGACCGCGGCCTCGCATTGGGCTTCATTGGCCTGGCCGCATTCTTCCTGATCCTAACGCTACCGTTGCTGTTATCGGACCAATGGCTCACGCTCTCCTGGAGTGTCCAGGCCCTGGTACTGTTGTGGATGGCACTGAAGCTCGATAGCCGGTTCCTGCAACACACGGCGTGCGTGTTGTACCTCATCGTGTTTACGCGCTTTTTGTTCATGGACCTCGGCAGCTCTTTCCACGGTGCACTGCCAACCGATATATCCCTGTTCCAATATGGACGCGTTTTGTTGAGCAGGCTGATCTCGTTTGGTGTGCCCGTAGCCTCGGTCGCAGCAGCAATGCGCCTGCTGCGGCGCCCGGTCGCACCTGCACAAGAACTGCACCTGAGCCCCGGGAACGACATCAAGCCGCTTTTTACTCCATCGCTGGCATTCATCAGTTTCGGCGTGCTGCTGTTCGTGATGGCGTTTGGGTATCTGCATCTGGAACTGAACCGGACATTCCTGTTTGTGTGGGATCCCTTACGCCTCCCGATACTCTCGGCTCTCTGGGTTCTTGCTATACTGGTGCTGCTTCGCCTGTATACCGGATTCGCCCACCGCGCCTTTGTGGTGCTCGCATTTTTCTTCGCCGCAGGCTTGCTTGTCAAACTATGTGTGTTTGATCTCCCCTCCTGGGGGCTTGCGCTCGAACGTTTCTTGTATCGACCCGACTACCGCTTCCTCGATGCCGGCATGCGACTGCTGGACTTTGGTGTTATTCTTGCCCTATTCCTCTATGCTTTCCGCCTGTTTATCCACGGCGGAAAAACCGAAGATCGCAAGGCTGGCATGGTTTTTGGATACGGTAGCCTCGTGCTCTTGCTTGCCTATGCCACGTTCGAAGTGAATACGTTCCTCCACCACTTCCTGCCGGGAATGCGTGCGGGCGGACTCTCCGTATTCTGGGGACTCTTTGCGCTCGGCTTGGTAACAGGCGGACTTGTATATCGCGTGCGCCCCCTGCGCATGGCCGGGCTGGCATTCTTCACACTCGTCGTATTGAAAATATTCTTCTCCGATCTGGCACAACTCGATCCGCTCTACAAGATCATCGCCTTTACCTTACTCGGAATTGTGTTACTCGCGGGCGCGTTCGTATACCTGCGCTTCGAGGACCGCTTCCGCGAAACCGCAACAGAGGGGAGTGAATCATAATGAAACAACGCTGGCGCATCTTATTCACCCTATTGCTTCTTACCGGTCACGCCATCGGGGGCAACCCGCTTGCCCGTTATCGCTACACACGAACGACACAAGCTTCTTTCGACCAACAAGAGCTGGCCGCTGTAGAACTGGACGAACGCACTTGGGAAACCATCGGCACGGATGAAATCGACATACGCATTACCGATCAGGAAGGACGCGCCGTCCCGCACCTAACACGCCGGGCCGGCACACGCGAAACACGCACGGTGCGCCATCGACGCGCCTCGCGCATTGAAACCTTATCCGACCGCGAACCCAACCAACTGGAAGTACGCGTCGTACTGGAAGATAATGTCCCCGGCGCTAACGTGGTCTTTTTTGATACACCGCTGAAGGATTTCGAAAAGTCTGTCACGGTCTGGGGCGTTGCGGGAGACGGCGCGGAAGTCCTGCTCGCCGAACAGGCGCGCATTTTTGACTACAGCCGTTTTGCCGATGTGCGCGAAACCGCCGTCATCTTACCTGAGGACAGCACCCAATACCGCGCGTTCCGGGTTTTGATCGAAGACGTTGTGGACGAAGCACAGTCCCCCCTGCGATGGGAAACACGCGTCTACGAAGGCGATGAAGAAACCCTGCGCGAGGAACACCGCCGCATCCTTACGCGTCCGTTTCGCATGAACGCCGTGCGCATGTACAAACGGCAAGTCGAGGATGCCGGCAGCGTGCCGCGTATCGCCATGCAAACCTTTACCACCTCCCGCATACGCCAGGAACGGGACCCCGCGGCAAAAATCATCGAAGTCGACCATACAGGTGCGCCGCTCACGGCTCTCGTGGTTATGTGTGCTGATGCCAACTTCAGCCGACGCGCCGTCGTCGCAATTCCCGTCCGACGCGATGGCCGCGAGGTCTGGCGCGAGATTGCCTCGGGCCAAGTCTCACGTATTTCCTTCCGCGACTTTAAACACGAATCTTTGCAGCTCAGCTTTCCGGAGACCCGCTCGCTACGCTACCGCGTAACCCTGTTCGATCACGACAATCCCCCCCTGCAGGATGTATCCCTCACCGGCAAGGGTCCCGTCTGGCAAGCCGTATTTCTCGCCGAGCCCGCAAGAAAATATACACTATATTACGGCCCCGCAGACACCCCCAGCCCACCGCGCTACGATCTGGCACCGCTCGAACGGCTGTTGCGCCGCGATCATGAACCCATTGTGGTACCGCTGCAGGACCGGACCGATAACCCGCTCTTCCAGAAAGCTGGCTTCCTCGCGAGCGAAAATGCCATGCGCATCCTCTTCGGCATCGCCATCATCGTTATGCTCGCCGTCCTCTCTGCCGCCCTCTACCGCGCCTCCCGCCACATCTCCTGAAACCGATCGAAAACCATTTTGAGATAGGTGCTATCCATGCGCTCTAGACGGTGTTTTTCTATGCGCACAGCTTGTATCCGAGTAAAGAATTACAAACAATCCGGTGTGCTGCACTCTCGCTATAAAGGGTGTGAGATATGCGGCTAGGGGGTTGACGGAGAAACCATCTGTGCGGTGGATTCCAGTGCCCTGTCTGGTGTGATGTCGGGGCGATACCGGATGCTCTGGGATGGCGTGGCAAACCGGACACGCGGATATTGCTTGCTGAAGGAACGGTGCAATTTTTCGATGATGTACGTTGAAAATTCCTGGCGGCGTGCAGGTATGGTCTGGTAACGCAATCGCACAAGAATACCCCAGTCCAGAAATTCGGCGCGAATGAAGGGTTGCTGACCCGTTTTGGCGATAATTTCGCCGGTGACTTCGCTGGCGGCCTCGATCATGATTTGTTTGGCAAGATCCCAATCCGAGTCGAACGTGAGCCGGACGGGAACTTCGTCCAGCATGTATTCCTGATCGAGCGTGTAGTTAATGATGACGTGCTGGAAGAGGATGGCGTTGGGGATCAGAATGCCACGCCCGGAGCGTTCTTCGCCACCGATTGAACCGCCGACCTGGTTGAGAATCACGTGGGTGAGAGAAATGCCGGTGACGTCACCGGTTATACCGGCAATGACCACACGGTCGCCAATCCGGAAGGGCTTTTTGAGAATAATCATCAGCCAGGCTGCGATTCCGGTGACGGGTTGCTGGAGGGACCAGCCCAGCATCATGCCAAAGAAACCGGCGGTAAGGCCCAAGAGGCGCAATGAACCAGTCATGGCCATTAAAACAAGGATGGCGATGACAAATTTCCATAGTATATGCCAGATTTTGAGGAATGCGGTTGTGTTTTCCTGCTTGTATGCATTCTGGGTGAGGGTGCGACGCATCACGCGTGTCAGATAAGCCTTTAGGTTCAGCAACACGACAAGCGTGAGGATCACGAGAATGAGGCTTCTATAGGGAGAATCGACCCCCATATACCGGTGCCAGAAAGTCAAGAGGCGGCCAGCAGGCTCTGCATAGCTACTGGCGTCTGCGATAACCTCTTGCGGTGCAGCGGCTGGTGTTTCTGTATCCATTCCCGGGAATTGGGCATGCAAGGCGGAAGTTAGCGCAAGAAAGGTCAACACGAGAAGATGACGAATACGCAACATATAAGACTCCTTTATTGATTTTCACATGGAGTATATGTTAGCGCATAACGATCTGTCAGTCACAAAAATGTTATCTTGAGCAGAGCGATTTGCACACCTTCGGGATTACCGCGGTGACAGATAGCCCGTGATTCCTTTGTCTTTCCCGATAATGATTGCCCCCGTGCCGCAACCTGATACGGTATACACCATTGAGGTGCTCTCATGAATGTCGAGACGGTACGAAACAAGAATGCTTTTATCTGCGATATGGATGGCGTGATCTACCATGGCAACCATTTGCTGCCGGGCGTAAAGGAATTTGTGGATTGGCTCCAGCGCGAGAACAAGAAATTCCTGTTTCTGACCAATTCGTCGGAACGCTCGCCCAAAGAACTGCACCAGAAGCTGGCGCGGCTCGGGCTCAATGTCGCCCCCGAACATTTTTATACTAGCGCACTCGCCACCGGTATCTTTTTGCAAAAGCAACATCCCGGCGGCAGCGCATTTGTGATCGGTGAGGCGGGACTTATCAATGCTGTATATGACGCCGGGTTGACGATGAATAGCGTGAATCCCGATTACGTGATCATTGGCGAATCCACATCCTACACCTACGAGTCACTCGTGAAAGCCGTCAATCTTGTCCGCAATGGTGCCCGCCTGATCGGCACGAATCCTGACCTCACCGGCCCTGTTGAAAAAGGTATTGTCCCTGCCACGGGCGCTCTCATTGCGCCAGTAGAACTGGCGACCGGCTCCAAGGCCTACTACGTCGGCAAACCGAATCCGCTCATGATGCGCCATGCCCTCAAGCTGCTCAACAGTCCACGTGAGGAAACCGTGATTATCGGCGACCGCATGGATACGGATATCATTGCCGGCATCGAATCGGAAATTGAAACCATCCTCGTGCTGAGCGGCGTCACCAGCGAAGACCAAATCAATCGCTACGCCTACCGCCCCGGCCTCGTTTTAGCGGGGGTGGGCGAGATTTGCCCATGATTGCACGGGCCACCATGCTGTACCGCTTGCGCCTCATCACACTGCTTTCCCTCGGTGCACTCGCCGTCATGGGCGGGGGACTTGTGGCTCCGGCATTGCCCGCGCTGATGGAACCGTTCGGCGTCAAGTCAGGGTCCGTCGGACTCGTATTGAGCATGTACACGCTGGCCGCCGCCTTGACATTGCCCTTTACAGGACTACTGCTGGACGTAATCGGCCGGAAACCCGTCGGCATCGTCTGCCTGCTGATTGATGGACTTTTTGGCATTCTTTGCACGCTGGCGCCCAACTTTGGCACTCTTCTGCTGTTCCGCTTTATGCAAGGCATTGGCATTGCAGGGCTGGTGCCGGTCGCGATGACGGTCATCGGGGATTGGTATCACGGCGAATATCGGCTCCGCATTATGGGGTATCTCAGCGCCACAATTGCCATCGCGGCAATCGCGATACCTGCTCTCGCAGGCATACTGGCCGAATTCGATTGGCGCTACCCGTTTCTGATATATGGAGTCTCTCCCTTGCTGGCGATTCCTTTTAGCATTCTGGTGCCAGAGACCGCTCCCCGGCGATTGGGCCTACAACCCCGCAATTACCTCCGCAATCTGAAATCCGCCATCAAGCTACGTGCCGTACGCGCTGTGTTTTTCTACGCCTTCGGAACCTATTTTCTGTTGTATGCGCTCATCACGTTTATGCCCTTACTGCTGGCTGCGCGCTACGGATATGGTGTATGGGTTGCTGGGGCGGCAATTTCCTTGAATGCGGCGATCAGCGCATGGATCAGCACCAAGGCCGTGACCATACAACGTAAACTTGGGCACAGCCAAACGCTGGTTGCTGGCTACCTCCTGATTGCCTTCAGCCTCGTGCTGCTACCGCTTGGCCCCGGTATCGCCGGCGTTGCCATCAGCCTGCTGTTGTTTGGAAGTGGCATGGGTGTCCTGCAACCCGCCATTTTCAACCAAGCCGTCACCGCCGGCCCCATCGCATTGACGGGCGCAATCGTTGCGCTGTTCAACACCGTCAAATTTGTCGGCATGACCACCGCCCCCTTCCTGTTACGTTTTGTTTTCGATGCGGCCGGCACGACGATCACCTTTGTGGTTGCTGGCATAATCGGAGGCATCTGGGCCTTGCGCTGTATAGGAAAAGAGAGATATACATAGACATCGAAAAACGGGGTGACATGTATGCGGTTGCGGAAAAAAACAACGGCAATAGGTATTGGGGCATTGGGATGTCTCTTGATCTGGATGGCGACACCCTATAACAATTTTCTGCTGAATAACTCCTTTATATCGGACAGCTACTTCCCGGAAGCGGCCGTCATCTATTTTCTGCTGGTTGTACTGGGGCTTAATCCGATATTGCAACGATGCTGCCCGAAGTGGAGCCTGGACCGCAGACAGTTAACCCTGATCTTTGCCATGCTCCTCATGGCCGCGATCACACCTAGCCAAGGACTATTACGACAACTTCCATGGTCACTGGCACGCACCACACAGCAAATCAATCAATCCCCCGCCTTGGCCGAGGCCATTGCAGACGCCGGCCTGCCACATGCGCTCTTCCCCGATGAAACCGGCTATGAAATCGAAACCCCCGTCAGCAATCAGTTTCTAGACGAACTGTACATTGACCCCTCTATTCCATGGGCGGCCTGGCTTCGACTCACGCCTGTCTGGGGGTTCTTTCTGCTGGCATGCTGGCTGATGATGACGGGCACGGGACTGGTTCTCTTTCCGCACTGGAAAGAAACGGAACGCTTACCCTTCCCGCTGCTAAACGTATACCGCAGCATTTTTCCTGATCGGGACAACGGGAAGCTGGTTCCCGCCATGTTTCGCAACAAGCTGTTTTGGATCGGAGCGGGCATCGTGATGTTCCTGTATGCGCTCATTGGCCTTAATCACCACACGCATGGAAGCTTCCCCGGATTCCCCCTCGGGTGGCGGCTGCAAGCGCATTTTGCCGAGCCCCCCTGGTTGTATATGGATGCCCATATTCTCAATGTGAACAAACTGTACTTTACACTTGTGGGCATGGCCTTCTTTATGCCAAATCGCGTTGGCTTCTCTATCTGGTTTACCACGCTGGCCTATGGCGTGTATGCCATGCTGCAAAGAGCCTATTTCCCGCCTTATTATGGAGGAACCGTCACCGACCATCGTAATGGTGCCATGATTGCCGTCTCTCTCATGGTTCTCTACCTCAGTCGCAAACACTGGCTACACGCGGCCAAACTACTCTTCCGACGTGTTACATCGGATGCCGACAGACTGGTCAAGGTTGCCGGATGGATGCTGGTAAGTGGTGCCTTGGGAATGCATGTCTGGCTGCACTGGGCTGGTGTTGCACACCTGTGGGCGGCCGTCTTCGTGATCATCGGTTTCATGGTAAGCCTGCTCATCGCGCGCATCGTAGCTGAAACCGGCATGCCCTTTGTCCGGATTTTCGGCCTGATACCATCCTATTTCATGGCCATGGTCCCCGCTGGATGGGTTACAGGTGCGGCCATCTATATGGCAGGATTCATCAATATGATTTTCCAGATTGGATCTCGCATTAGCGCGGCTGTCATTGTATCGCATGCGGCGAGTCTGGACGAAAAAGCATCCGCGCGAGACCAAGTCAACACGGCATACATGATGATTGCCATACTCCTGATCGGATTCGTCGTTGGCGGTGCCATCCATCTGCATATGGGCTATACGCAGGGATCTGTTATTGGTGACGCCTACGTACCCTTGAACGAATGGGGCACCAACATCATGGGACCCGCACAACGCGAACTGCTACGCTGGTCCGGAGGGGCATGGCGCACGCCTCCCCACCGAATGGGCAACCTGTTTACCGGCATACTGCTGGCGAGCGGACTTTACATTGCCTGCATGCTGATGCCAAGGTGGCCGCTGCACCCGATCGGCATGCTCATGGTCGGGCATTATTACGGACACTTGGCCTGGGCCAGCATCATGCTCGGCTGGACCCTCAAAGTTCTCTTGCTTCGTTACGGCGGGGCAAGAATATTCCGGCGCGCCCAACCGCTCTTTTTGGGGCTCATTCTGGGCGAGATTTTCTCAGCCGTCATCTGGACGCTCGTTCCCATCATCCTGCTGCTAATCGGAGTCGATCCTTCCCGCGTCGGTCATATCCGCATCCTGCCAACGTAAGCCACCAGCAAGGTCCCAAACCTTCTGCAGGCGGGCGTTCAGTGAACATCGAAAGACAAGGGTACCTCAGAAGCGGGCCGCCGCTTTTCTTCCCAGCGATCAATGCCACTGCCAATGCGGGAACCCCGGATCGCTTCACAGAACGCATCAAGCGCCGTTTGTGTTCCCGTTGCTGCAATTTCTACCGATCCATCGGGCAGATTGGCTGCCCAGCCGCCAATACCGTACTTGCCCGCGAGCATCCGGGTGGTAAAACGGAACCCTACACCTTGCACAACGCCATATACCCGAATATACGCGGTTTGTTTATGCATTA
>SKVN01000045.1 GCA_007129405.1 Kiritimatiellia bacterium | reverse complement strand
TCAGGCGATGCAAATGTTATCACGCGTAATCGTTCGGCTTGGGATATTGCTCGTGACCAGTATCGTTCTGAAAATACGTTATATATCTTTCCCGATGGTACGGAACAGCGCGGCAGTGCGATTCGCGACTGGAAGCGAATTCCGGCAGGCACGCGTGTGGTGATGCGCAGTGGGCAGTCGGAAAATGCGGCCGAGGAACTGCTGCAAATCGGTTTACATGGAAATAATGCTCGTGAGTTGGCTGGGGAAGAGCATTTGGCGTCGACAACGATTTATTTTTTGCCGGACGGCCGTGTGCGACAGGGATCAGAACTCACGGAAGCACAAGTTGAGAGTTTACCGAATGGTACGCGTGTGTTGGTGGGATATGTGCATGGGGGGTATGTGACAGCGCGTAGATCGGCATATGATATTGCTGGTGCGAAATGGAATCATTCCACCACCTTTTACCGGAGACCTGATGGTAGGATTGTTTCTGGTGACAGTATGACAGAAGATTCAATTGTTCCCATGATGATGGTTTTTTTTCAGCGCTAATATAACGATATGTGATTTGCTCATAGGTTGTATGTAGTTGCTTTGCCACCGATTGTTTGCATACTGGCAGGAATTATGGAACTGGAAGTATTGGAAGGGCCAGAGGCCGGGGGGCGTATTGTTTTGCCCCCCATGCTTCTTGTTGGACGCGGTGGGAATTGCGATCTCGTATTGCAAGATCCGTCCTTGTCTGCGTTGCATTGTCGCTTTCGTATTACAGACGATGGGGTCGTCGTTACTGATTTGGGGTCGACCAATGGAACGTTTGTGAACGACATGAGCATTTTGCAGTGTCGCTTGAAGCATGGCGACCGGATACGTGTTGGACTTACGCTGTTAGAGTACCATTCCGATGTCGGTAGACATTCGTATCCTGAAACAGATTTTTCTGATACGGGGTTGCAAGGTGAGGTGTTTGGCCAGATCGGTTATACGTTGAATCGTAAAATTGCCGATGGTGGGATGGGCTCTGTTTATGAAGCGGTTCAGTATGGAGCTGAGGGATTCGAGAAGCGCGTTGCCATCAAGACGATTTTGCCTGACCTTTCTGAAAAAGATGATTTTGTGACGGCCTTTGTTGGAGAGGCGCGTCTGGCGGCTGACTTGGTGCATCCTAATATTGTTCAAATTTATCATTTGGGGCGCTATGCGGGCGGGTATTACATTGCGATGGAATATGTAGATGGGATTGCGCTTCAAGATTTTTGTGACTTGCACAAAGCGTTAGGTATTCGGGTTCCGGTTGTTTGGGCCGTGTATTTGACAAGCTCGGTAGCGCGCGCGTTGGATTATGCGTATTGCCATCTTGATCGTGACGGGGAGCCTATGGAGTTGGTGCATCGGGATGTTTCGCCTAACAACATTATGATTGACCTCGATGGTGGTGTGAAATTGACTGATTTTGGCGTAGCTCGTATTTCACGCGAAAGTGCAAAACATGATCAGGAACTTGTTGGATGTGTTGAGTTTATGTCGCCGGAACAGGCCGCCTGTCTCCCATTGGATGGACGCAGTGATCAGTTTGCTCTTGGGCTCGTGTTTTATGAATTACTTACAGGCGTGCGAGTATTTCGTTCCGCTCCCGAGAAAATTGATGAAACCTTGGAGGAAATCAAAGCTGCCGTGATTCCTCCTCCGCAAAACTATGTCCATGATCTTGCGGGCGATGTATGCGCCATGGTTTCCAAGATGTTAAACAAGGATGTCCAAGACCGTTATCGCGACGCAGGTATGGTCGCGGATGGTTGTGATGCGTATCTGCGTTTATGCGGGTGTTTGCTTACGGCTGCAGATTTGGCTGCTTATGTGGATGATATAGTTTGGCGGTATACGCATCGAATAGGTGAGGATGATGACCGATAAGTTGTTTGTTCGTGCAGATGATCAAGTTCGAGATTCTTTTTTGTTAGCAAAGCAGATTTTCGATTCAGGCTATATCCCCGATGCCTTGATTGTTCTTTGGCGGGGAGGGACGCCGATTGGTGTTGTGATTCATGAATTTCTGGCGTTCAAAGGCATTCGAACGTACCATACAGCAATTAAAGTGGAAACCTATACTGGCATCGGAGAGCGTCGTGAGCCGCGTATCGAGCAGCTTGACAGGTTGCTCGAACACTTGCAGCCCGGTTTCCGTGTGCTGGTTATCGATGATATATTTGACTCTGGTTCTACCATGCAAAAAGTTGTTGAAGCACTTTCTCCTCACGTCCAAGAAATTCGCATTGCTACGCTCTATTACAAGGAACAAAGCAACATGACGAATGTAGTGCCCGACTATTATCATCGTAAAACCGAGAGCTGGATTGTGTTTCCGCATGAGCTTGTTGACTTAACCCAAGACGAGATTATGGCCAAGGATAGCTTTGTTGCCGATCTGTTGTTTCGAATGAAGTAGAATGGCTGCATCCTGAAATGGGCAACGTTACGAAAAGACTTGAAAACAAGGTGGTCGTAGGAGAGGGACTCGAACCCTGGTCATTATGTTTGTGTCAAGTTGAATACGTTACATAATCAAAAATTGCCTTGGTTAAGATCGTTGGCGTATTGTACGTTCTTATGCAAGTCGGGGATTCGAATGTTAACGTTTGTTTTCATTATCGGTGGCGTAGTGCAGGGGCGCGGCTGCAAAAGGTATTCCCTGTAAGGTAATAGTAGGCTTATGATGGCAGTTTTTGAAATGTTGCTGGGGCTCGTGGGTGGGCTGGGACTATTCTTGTTTGGGATGACGCTTATGTCAGACGCCATGAAGGCGATTGCCGGCAGTCGCCTGAAACAGCTTTTGACAGCCCTGACACGCAAGCGCATCGTGGCGGTGGCGCTTGGGGCTGTTGCGACAATGTTGGTCCAGTCCAGTTCGGCGACAACCGTCATGACTGTTGGTTTTGTGAATGCGGGATTGCTTTCGCTACGGCAGTCTCTTTGTGTTGTGCTCGGAGCGAATGTCGGCACCACGATCACTGCCTGGCTCGTTTCTATCTTCGGTTTTGGCGGTTTTAAAATCACGGCTTATGCCTTGCCCATCGTCGGTATCGGCTTCTTTATGCAGATGCTTGCCCGCAATCAGCGCAATAAGCAGATTGGCATGATTTTACTCGGTTTTGGATTGCTCTTTATTGGGGTTGATTTCATGCAGCTTACATTTGCCCCACTAAAAGATAGCGCTGAAGCCCAACAGATTCTGATTCGGCTATCTAGCTACCCTTTGCTGGCCGTGCTGGCAGGTACTGTTTTGACCATGCTGATGCAGAGTAGTTCTGCTTCGATCATGGTTATTCAAGTACTCGCGTTACAGGGGGCTTTCGGTACGGACTGGCCCATTGCCATGAACCTTGTGTTACCATTCATTCTGGGCGACAACATTGGTACCACGATCACAGCACAACTGGCGGCCAGCCGGGCTTCCCGTAATGCCAAGCGCGCGGCTATGGGGCATACGATTTTCAATGTCATCGGGGTCTTGTATGTTTTGCCGCTGGTTTGGCTCGGCGTTTTCGGGCGATTTGTGTCGTGGATTACACCTTGGCAACTCTCGCAGAGTACGATCATGGCGGAAATGGCAGCAGCAAATACGATTATTAAAGTGGTCAACACAGCGCTGTTTATTCCCTTGATCGGGGTGCTCGAGGCCATAGTTGTGCGATTGATCCCCATGCGGGCAGAAGAGGCAGAAGAGAAACCAGCGGTGCTTGAAGAACACCTGCTCCAAACGCCGGTCATCGCATTTGAGCAGGTTTCGTTAGAAATTCAACGTATGGCAAAAATTGCCAGAAAAGCTTGCCGGAAAGCGATCAGCACCTTGATTGATGGAGATGTTAAAAGTCTGAAGACGGTATTGAAGCGAGAGCAGCAAACCGACGAATTCCAGTATGAAATCACGGCTTATCTTAGTAAACTTGCTTTTCACGCTCTCCCACAGGAACTCTCGAACAAAATCCCTGTACTTCTGCACACGGTAAACGACTTAGAGAGGATCGGTGACCTTGCCGTAAACATTGTAGAGATCGCGGAACGCAAAACGAGCCGTAGCCTCAAACTCAAAGACTCCGCGCTAAAAGAAATTCGACAACTGGAAACGCTACTGATGGAAATGTTCGAACATGTACTTGATGCTCTCGAGGGAGGTAATCCTGCAGATGCTTCACAAGCGATGGATGTGGAGAAGAAATTGAATCGCATGCAGGTGTCGCTGCGGAAGGAGTATGCGCGGCGCATTGGTTCTAACGCATGCTCACCTGAGGTTGGTTTAGTCTTGATTGACTTCGTGGATAACGCCGAGAAAATCGGCGATCATCTTGCGAACATTGCACAATCTGTCATGGTCGGGCTACAGTGGGATCACCATGAAGACCTGCGTTTGACGGGAGCGGTGTGATGCGGTGTTTGCTTTTGGTGATGCTGATGAGCTAGACGTCTTTCTCGTTGGCGGATGGGCGATGCTCCTCAACGTATCTGTACGATCAGAACGCGAGGAGGAGGTGATGCCCCACTTAATGGTGTTGACCCGGTTCGTCCCCCTGCGCTGAAGCTTCGGGGGACAGCCTTCGCTCGCTATTCTTTGGGGTGGCTTGCCACCCGAAGCTCCGAGGAACGAGGAGCGAAGGGTGGTGGGCCCAGCAGGACTCGAACCTGCGACCAAGAGATTATGAGTCTCCTGCTCTGACCAACTGAGCTATAGGCCCCCGATATATGAGGGCATATGTATAGCAGATATAGGGTAAGAATGAAAAGTATATTGTTTGTGCACGGAAAAACGAACGTTCATGGCAACATCATCTGGACGGCATACTCACGAAGGAATCGCCATCGCCACTTTCATGTTGAGTGAAATTGAGCCTTTGCGTACGATTCAACGAGGAATAGGTTATTATCAAAGCGCTCACTAGAGGAGAACCCGGATGAATGAGACGCGCAGAGTGCATAGTGTAAATTTGATCATAGGTCTTTTATCGGTGCTCGTGATTACGGCAATTTGTTTTGTGTTGCGTGAAGCGCAGCAGGTCATTCTGCCATTGATCATTGCGTGGCTGCTTTCGTATATCCTCGGTCCTGTTGTTACGTTTATGACGCGCCGGCGGATTCCTGCCGGGATAGCGGTTACGCTTGTCCTGCTGTTGTTAATGGGAGTTGGTTACCTAGGGGGACTTTTTGTGATTGCTCGTATTCAGGATTTCTGGGCTGCATCTCCGCTTTATCAGGACAAGGTCATGACCTTGTTGCGGGAGATGACCGAAAACTGGGATTTGCCATTTGATCCCCTTGCTGGGGTTGATTGGGGCGGTAAACTGACGGGGTGGATGACCGGTGCAGGACGTTGGGCATTTTCGTTTTCTATGCAATTGACCATGGTCATCATTTATCTTGTGTTCCTGCTTTTGGGGAAGCCTTTTTTTGATGCGAAATTGCGTGCAGCATTCAATCAAAAACAGGCAGAACGGATTGCAAATGTCTTAGGGGCCATTTCGGGACAAATCGGAGCCTATCTTTCCTTGCAGGTGTTGATTAGTGCGGCTACGGGTATTTGCGTGTGGTTGGGATTACGATGGATCGGGGTGGAGTTTTCGATTACTTGGGGCGTTTTGGCATTCTTGTTCAATTTTATTCCGATAGTAGGTTCAATTTTGGCATCGGTTCCACCTTTGCTGATCACGTTCGTGCAGTTTGAGTCCTTATGGCCCTTACTTGGTGTGGGGCTTTTCCTGTTGACGATTCAAATGACGATAGGGAATTTTGTTTCGCCCAAATTACTGGGCGAACGTTTGAATCTGAGTCCGGTCGTGGTGCTGTTGTCGTTGGTTTTCTGGGGATGGCTCCTTGGTATTGTTGGCGCACTCTTGTCGGTTCCCATTGCCTCGACGATCAAGATTGTATGCGAGAATTTTGAGCCCTTACGTCCGATTAGCATCATGATGGGATCAGGTCGGATGCACCAGCGGCAAGAGGGAGCATGATTGCTTGCGATCCTTTTTGAACTACGCTTCCGGTTGTTTTTGCCGCGAGAGCCAGGGATGTTGTGTCAGGCGTAAGCCGTCTCTCAGGATTTTGGCCCATTCTGTCGCAATAATCCAGGGGGCCCGATTTTCCCAGTGCGGTAGTACCGGGATGATTTTTGCTTCGACAGAAACGGGCGCATGCTTGGAAAAACGTTGCAGCGTGCGCCGAGCATGGAACCCGCATGTTACAAGTGCAATGTTCTTTACGTGCCTTTCCTGTTGCAACGCATGCGCGAGAGCGATCATTTCGCTGTCGGTGTTGGAGAATGATCCTGGGACGATGCTTACATGGTGATCGGGAAAATGTTCTGTGGCGTGCTGATAGGCCCACTCGGCGCGTGTTAGGTTTCTTTGGTGTGCACGCGACCAGAGGCTGTTTTGTGTATCGTTGCCAATCCAGATAGATGTGGATGGAGTGGTAGCTTGGGCAAGCCATGTGTCAAGCGCTTGCAGTCGTCGCTGCTGTGCACGTGCTCCGCATACTAGATATACAACATCCACGTGGCTCGCTGATTGTGCCCAGTGCGATCGCATCTGCAGCTGTGTAGCCATAGGTCCACTGAGCCCGGCTATGCTCAGCAGTAAAGCAAGCAATAATATGGCTATGCTATTTCTGCATTTATGCTTGGTTTTTGTCATCTTGCTTGATGGTGTTCACGTTTCGTGGTGTGCGCTGCCATTTGCCGGATACGTTTCCACAGCAAAATCGGATAAATCCGGTAAAGAGCGCCGCTTGCATTACGACGAAATGATCGCATGCAGCGGCAGCGCGATTCCAGAGAGAGATGGGTTGGAATACCTTCAGTCGATGTATTGTTACAAGACTGGCTATCAGGAGCGTGCTGATGAATACGCTATAGGGTATAAAAACGGATCGTCCCGGCATTGAGGGTTTTTGGAGTAGCGCGAAAGTTGCCGTTACGAGCATAAGGATATAAATGTGCGGCGTAAACCATCGGAGGACTTTGTGGGACCAGAAGAAGATGGCAAAATATCCATAGCGTGGGAGCAAACATGCGCGGCACCATATGAGGGCTTGAAATGCACCGCTGCCGATACGCACTCGGCGGTGCCATTCATCTTTTATGTTGGGTAAATCTTCGTATGCTATTGCCTGCGGTTCAAAAACCATACGAAATCCGGCTTCGCGAACTTTCATGCCAATAACGAAATCATCAATGATTGTTTGTGTTGGCAAATCAAACCAGAAGCATGACGCCCGAATGGCATAGATGGCTCCATTTGCGCCTAGACAGGAATCATGGTGAGCTTCGATTTCTTTTAGTTTGGTTTCCCATGTCCAATAGGATTGCTCTGGTTGTTCCTGGTGCTGATCGAAAATCAAGCGACCACATACGCCACCTACGTTGGGATCCGATAAATGGTGCACCAGACATTGGATTGCGTTGTTCTTAAAAAATGTATTGGCATCGGTAAATATAAACACTGTGCCTGTCGTGGTGTGTTCCTGTATCGCCCGTGTAGCAAGGTCTTTGAGTACGGATGCTTTGCCACGGTTTTGCTTGTATTCGCACACGGTGAGGTTGTGCATCGCGATGTTTCTGGCGCAGGTACGTGCAAGGGCTGCGGTATTGTCGGTGCACCCATCGGTTCCAATGTAGATCGACATATGCGCTGCAGGATACTGGAGTGCAGCAAGATTGGTGATGCGTTGCTCGATTACATCTGCTTCGTTCCAAGCTGCTATCAAGATAGACACATGCTGGTTCGTATGAAGGTCCGGAGAGGGGGGTGATGGTTTGTGTACCTGCTTATGATATTGAAGCAGGATACAAAACGGGAATACGATCCAAGTGTATATAAGGGTTGTGCCTGCAAGGGATACTAGGATGATCGTTAGCATGTAGATCATAATCGCGGTTTTGTTTTACAGTGTTATCGATCTTGTTTGGCGCAAGGAATCGTAGTGAATACCTTCGTATAAAAACATTTTAAAACATAAAGATATGATTGACGCATGTTCATCTGAAACTTACATTTCTCAACAGGTTATGCAAAGCGTAAAGCTATGCATGTAACGTGTGGTACGCGGAGTGCAGAGGAAGCAATGCTTGTGCGTTGCATCTGTGCCCGACGACCTAAACGGCCGGAGACACCGGCACAAGTAGGAGATGCTGACTATGGCAGCAAAGAAAAAGGCAAAGGCAGCAGCGAAGAAAGCACCAGCCAAAAAAGCTGTAGCGAAGAAAGCAGTAGCCAAGAAGAAAGCCCCTGCGAAAAAGGCAGTAGCGAAGAAAGCTCCGGTCAAGAAGGCAGTAGCCAAAAAGGCTCCTGCGAAAAAGGCGGTAGCCAAGAAAGCTCCTGCGAAAAAGGCTCCTGCGAAAAAGGCAGTAGCGAAGAAAGCTCCGGCCAAGAAGGCGGTAGCCAAGAAAGCACCAGCCAAAAAAGCTGTAGCGAAGAAAGCTCCGGTCAAGAAGGCAGTAGCGAAGAAGAAGGCTCCGGCCAAAAAGAAGTAGATTCGTAACAGGTATATCTCTCTGAAATAGAGGGTATGCCCGAATTGTTAGGTGACCAGCGTTTGCTGGTCACCTTTTTTTATGTACGGAATCTATTGTGTTTTGCTAGCGTTTGCTGTGTAATCAAATGCTCGTATGCAAGCATATTTCGCGATTTTTTGGAGGACTTTATGATGAGTTTGAATTTTGTTCCGGGAGCCGCGCCATCGCTATTTTTAGCAACCGCTGATATTATGCATATAATCATGCTGTCGGATTACATGGGGCGCGCTATATTGCTTCTGTTAATAGGTGGGTCTGTCTGGGTTTGGTCCATGATGATTACGAAAAATGGGTATTTACGCCGAGCGCAACAGGCGTCGGATCATTTTTTACTGACGTATCGTAAAGCTTTGCATCCTCTGTTGGTTGAAACGCGCGGGCGTCCGTCGTTTGGTAGTCCGGTTGAAGCAGTGTACAAGCAATGTTATTCTGCCTTAGAGGCCGTATTGGATGTGCAAGGGATTCAAATGGCAGATTTGGAGGATTCTAGCGAGCTCGTTCGCATACGTCTTAGTGATCGTCAAATTGATTCTGTCCGTAATGCCGCTGAACGCGCTGTGTCTGAGCAGGCGCTGCTGCTCGAGAGCAATATGAATACGCTTGCAAGTGCTTCAAGTCTGGCTCCGTTTTGTGGGCTGTTTGGAACGGTGTGGGGTGTGATGCGGGCCTTTGGTGCTATGAGCGGATCCGGATCGGCTTTGCTTTCGGAAGTTGCGCCCGGTATTTCGAGTGCGCTGGCAACAACCGTGCTCGGATTGCTGGTGGCGATACCATCGGTGTATGGTTACAACAAATTAAGTGATCATATTCGATGTCTAACGGTGATCATGGATAATTTTGCACAGGAAGTGACGGGCGACTTGGAGCGGGTGCATCGGTCTTGATTGACACAGGAGTATAGCCATGGGTAGGCGCGCGCCACTAACATCAATTCGTAGGATGGGTGACATCAATTTAACACCGTTGATGGATTTGACGTTTATTTTGTTGATCACATTCATCATTACTTTTCCGCTTATGGAGCAGGGTATTCCGCTAGATTTACCTGATGGTCGGCAAACATCGGTACCCCAGCAAGATGAGCGACCTCGTGAAATCAGCATTGATCGTGATGGTCAGCTATTTTATGAGATGCAACCGGTTACCCCTTTGGAGTTAGAGGATGCGATTGCATTGCTGGCCTCTCGTGAACCGAATGTGCGCGTATATGTGCGTGCTGACAAGCATGTGCCATATGGTGCGGTTGTTGCTGTTTTGCAGTCACTGCAAGATGTTCATATAACTCGGATAGCACTTGTAACCCGTGCTGATTCTTAAAGGGGAGTGATGAGCGCTTATAGGTTCCGTAGAAAACATCGTGCTTTGCCTTTTTGGCGCTTGTTGTTTGCTGTGATTGTGCTGGCATGTATTGTTGCCTGGCATCAGGAATGGATTGGTAGCATAGTGCGCGGGCAAGTGAATCGATGGTTTTTGCCGCGATCTTTATTGGATGGTCGGTTGACGCTGCAGCCCTTTGCATTGGAGCCGGATGCTGCCGAACCACCTCTCGTTGAGGGGTTTCAATTAACCGTAAGTCCAGAATGGGTTCGGACGGTTCTGCGTGGAAGTCCGTTTCCCGGTTTTCTGGTTCCGCCCGGTCTGGTTAAGCATGGACTGATGACATCTGGTTCCGTCTTCTTTTCAGACGATGATGGTAGTGACTATTTGTTCCCGTTTTACGTTGATGTTCGTGATGATGTAGGATTGGTGCCTCACATTAAAGTACGTTTTCCGGCGTCATACTTAAATGTTCTGCTTGATGATGCTTTTGCCGATGATTGGACCGAGCGTGGCGAGTATCTGCTTGGTTCGTATGACTTGGATCAGCGGATCCGGTTCGATCGGATTCTCGTTTGGACAGTTGATACAGATGCGGCTCGCCCTTTGTACCCCCTGGTCTTTCGTGCAACCGCAACCGGTCAACTTCGTTATCGCTTTCGTGATGGCTGGTTTCGCGCAAGAGTAACAGCTCGCGTGCGTGAATTGACAATATCGTTTGTGTTAATTCCTGTAGCACATCCCGATGGGATCGGGCTGGATTATCGCGCTCGTGTGGAAACGCTGGATTTGCGTGTCAGGCGGATGCCTCGTTGGGTGGAGCGTCGTTTAGCGAAGTCCGTTCGTAGTTCCTTGCAGCGCTCTTTGAACCATCGCCGCAAAAGAGAACGGTTGGCGCGGCAGCGACTTCCGCTGTGGTTGCCGATGGCATTATCTGTGGATATAGAGATTGTGAATCCAGAAGATCCAGCCGAGGAGAGCTCAAGCCTGTGTCATGAGGCAGCGTTTTTTGCTCTTTAGTGAGATCAAGTCATCATATGAACGCAACCTAGGCGCTAGGGAGTCGGGATTAGGCGTTAAGAGGTGGATGTAAACGGTTGGATGTTACTAGCGCCTAGAATGCCAAAGACTAATAACGGGTATTTCCGCCACTACGGAAATGCATGATCAGCGGCTGAGTTTTACGCGGGACATGTAATGCTGCAGCACACACTGGATTACATTCTCTTTGGTGATGTCCTCCATGTGATAGTCGCTCTCGCCAGGCTTCAGCATTGCTTCAACGGTTACTAATCGCAACCCGCCCCGTTCCCGCATGCGAACTTGTGCATACGGAAGGGTACGATCGGGTAAAGTGCGTTCTTGTAGTCGGAACATGATTTCTTCGGTCGTTCCATCAAAAACGGTAATGACGGCACTGCTCGGGGTATTGCGGATGCTCACACGGCGACCATATTTTTCAAAAGCCGGTCGTAATTCTTCGAAAGCAGGCAAGGCAATATCTACGATAAATGATTCAAACGGCGATATTTTAGTTTCTTTCTGGGATTGCTCGGAACCGACAAAAAAATTATCGAGTGTTTGTTGCCATTCTGACATATTGTTTCTTCCTGTTTCCCGATCATTTGCTGAATTAGGGTGGGACCATAACACACTTTTGTTTACGGTTGCAACCTTGCAAGCGTTCCTGCGCTTTTCTTTGCCATTGCTTTACGCTACAGTCGCGCGTGCATGTGTTTTTTCGTGTTTTTGGGGATATACGTTATGTGGTTTTTGTATAATGTTCTATTTTTTATCGGTTACTTATTGCTTTTTCCGCATTTTCTTTTTCGTATGTTGCGCCGGGGAGGGTATCGCAAGAACTTTTGCGAGCGATTTGGGTGTTATCACGCAACGAAACGACTGACATTGGGCACGGGACGAATGTGGGTGCATGCTGTCAGTGTAGGCGAGGTGCATTTGGCTCTGGCTTTGATAGATGCGTTGCGATCAGAAGATCCGTCCTTGCGTTTTTTGATCAGCACAACAACCTCGACGGGCTATTCCATTTTGGCGCAACGCAAGCATCATGATGATGTACAGGTTTATTTTCCGGTTGATTTTCCTTGGGTTGTGCATCGCGTGGTGCGAATGATTCAGCCACGTTCGCTCATCTTGCTCGAATGTGAGCTGTGGCCGAATTTACTGCGGTGTTTGTCGCATCATCGTGTTTCTGTATGGGTCGTAAATGGCCGTATTTCGGAGCGATCTTACAAGGGGTACCGGAAAGTACGCTTTTTCTTCAGCCGTGCGGCGCAGTGGGTGCAGGCTTTTTTGGTGCAAACAGAGCAGGATGCTGCAAGGCTTCGTCTTTTGGGGGCAAGACATATCAAGGTGTTTGGGTCGGCAAAGTTTGACCTTCCCTTGCCAGATCAGGCAGCAGAAGACCATGCAAGGTCTGTTGTATTAGCGGCAGGGATGCATTTGTCGGGGATGTTCTGGGTGATGGGGTCAACGTGGCCCGGAGAAGAGACGGCCTTGCTGGATGTTTTCTGTTCATTACGAGAAAGGCATCCTGACCTGCAGGCGATCCTCGTTCCGCGGCATGCCGAGCGTGGTAGTGCGGTTGCGGCATTGTTACGGGAGCGTGCAATTCCTTTTGTACGGCGCAGTACTATGGAAATCCCGGAAAACGGTACCGCACCGGTAGTTCTTTTGGCTGATACGACAGGGGAATTGGCTGGGTACTATATGTTGGCTGATTTTGTGTTTGTTGGTAAAAGCATGGCTGGGAATCATGGTGGGCAAAATCCTGTCGAGCCAGCGGCTGCAGGAAAGGCTGTGATAACGGGAGAACACATGGAAAACTTTTCCGGTGTGATGGATGATTTGACGCAGGCGCAGGCGGTTTTGGTTGCGTCTGATTTTACGGATCTGGAGCAAATGTGTGAACGTTTGATTACGGATGAGGCGTGTCGTCGTGCTCTTGGTACCCGTGCAGCGGCCTTGGTGGCATCACGGCGCGGGGTTATGCGACGCAGTGCGCACTATATTGTTTCGAATCTTCATAAATCGCAGCGTTGACTCGGGGGTTTGTTCAGGTAGAATTCATCATTTCTGAAGAGGTTTTTTTATGAAAATATTGGTAGTTGGTAGTGGTGGGCGCGAGCATGCGTTAATGTGGAAACTGGCATCTGATTCCTGTTCGCCAACACTGTTCTGTGCTCCGGGCAATGCAGGAACGGCAAACCTCGGGACGAATGTTCCGCTTGCGGCTGAGGATATTGAGGGTATTGTGGCTTGGGCGCGAGAGGAAAGACCTGACTTGACTGTAATTGGCCCCGAGGTTCCTCTTTGTGCTGGATTGGTGGATTTGCTTATATCGGAGGGGCTTCGGGTATTCGGTCCGAATCGGGCGGCTGCACAGCTTGAGGGGAGTAAAGTTTTTGCGAAAGAAGTGATGGAAGCCGCAGGGGTTCCAACAGCGCGTTCCGCAAGTTTTACCGACCCTGTTGCCGCCAAAGCGTATGTGCGGGATGAAGGAGCTCCCATTGTCATCAAGGCAGAGGGACTTGCTGCAGGAAAAGGTGTTACGGTATGTCGTACGGTTGCTGAGGCCGAGGCTGCGATAGATGCTGCGATGTGTAGTAAGGTGTTCGGTGATGCAGGAAGCCAGATTTTAGTGGAGGAATGCCTGGAAGGGCCTGAGGCTTCCATTTTAGCGCTAGTTGATGGTAGCCGCTGTGTGTTACTAGCATCGTCCCAGGACCACAAACGCGCGCATGATGGGGATACGGGCCCAAATACGGGAGGAATGGGGGCTTATTCTCCCGCGCCTGTCGTTACGGATGCATTATGGCCCATCATACAAGAGCAGGTTTTTGATCGTACGCTCGAGGAATTGCAAAAGCGGGGTATTGTCTTTAAAGGCGTGTTATATGCAGGACTGATGCTTACGGATGCAGGACCGAAAGTGCTAGAATTCAATACAAGGTTTGGAGACCCCGAAACACAGGTTATCCTGCCGCGTTTGAAAACAGATTTGGTTCCGCTGTTCGACGCTTGCATTGATGGAGTCTTGTCTGAATCCATGTTGGCGTGGGAGTCTGCTGCTTGTGTGACCGTGGTTATGGCGGCAGCGGGCTATCCTGGGCCCTACCCAAAGGGCGATGTGATTCATGGATTAGCGGAAGCGGGGGCATTAGATGGGGTGACGGTGTTTCATGCAGGGACAAAGTTTGAAGGAGGGCAGATTGTGACTGCTGGGGGGCGTGTATTGTCCGTGACTGCTTTAGGGGATACGCTTTCCGACGCGATCCGGTGCGCCTATACCGGTACCACGTATATTACCTTTCCCGGTGTGTGGTGCCGGCGGGACATTGCTGCTAAGGCAATACGTGTTGATGGAGGCCCCTGATGTACGATTTGGTGTTCGTATGCACGGGTAACATTTGCAGGAGTCCGATGGCTGAATTTCTGTTTCGCGATATGCTCCAGTCCCAGCATCCTGATTGGCGTTTTTTTTCAGCGGGTGTTGCGGCGGGATATGGTATCCCTGCAAGCCGTTTTGCTGTTCAGGTTCTGGCAGAATGCGATGTTGATCTTACGCCGCACCGCAGCCAGCCCGTCATGCCGCAAATGGTGTCTACGGCGCGTTTGTTTGTGGTCATGACGGAGGGGCATCGGGCATATTTAAACGGCATGTATCCGAACACGCGAGATAAGACGGAGTCTTTGCTGCAGTTTAACCAGACTGCTATGGACAGAGATTTGTTAGATCCCATCGGTTTGTCGTTGGATGTATATCGTTATGTGCGGGATCAAATTCGAGAATCCTTGTCCGGATTATCGGAACATCTACAAGCCCTGACTTTGAACGGGTAGTTTTGCATATTTTGCAAGGAAAGGAGAGTTATACATGCGGGTAGGAATTGCAGCAGATCATGGTGGGGTAGCGCTTAAGGGTACTTTGGTTCGGCAGCTCGAACAGGAAAAGCATACGATTCGGGATTATGGCAGTAGCGAAGGTGCGGGATCTGTCGATTACACGGACTATGCGGAAGAGGTTGCGATGGGAATCGAACGTGGCGAGATCGATGAAGGCGTTCTGATTTGCACGACCGGGATTGGTATGTCTATGTCAGCTAATCGTTTCCCTTTTTTGCGCGCGGCACTTTGTACGACGCCGCGCATGGCAGAGATGGCACGAAAACATAACAATGCCAATGTGCTGGTGTTAGGGGCTGCTCTTACGGATGCTGCGGCGGCCAAAGAAATACTTCGCATGTGGTTGGATCGATCCTTTACCAAGGAAGAACGTCACGTTCGCCGTCTTGCCAAGCAGTCTCGGTCGGCCTCGTTTTATATGGATACCGACTCGATTCGTGAAACAGATGTTGCGGTGTATGAAAATATCCGGCTCGAAGCGGAGCGCCAGCGCTGTACGCTAAATTTGATTGCGTCGGAAAATGGCGTCAGTCGTGCGGTTCGTCAGGCACAAGGCTCGGTGATGACTAACAAATATGCGGAAGGCTATCCCGGCAAACGATGGTACAGCGGGTGTGATTATGTTGATGCCGTTGAGACATTAGCTATTGAGAGGGCCTGTGGGTTGTTTGGGGCAGAGCATGCTAACGTGCAGCCCCATTGTGGGAGCTCGGCAAATATGGCGGTATACCATGCTGTGCTCAAACCCGGCGATACCATCATGGCCATGGATTTAGCGCACGGTGGTCATCTTACACATGGCTCTCCTGTAAACTTCAGCGGTATGTTATACAACGTAGTACCATATGGTGTGTCAAGAGTATCTGGGCTTATTGATTTTGATGATGTTGCGCGCTTGGCAAAAGAGCACAAACCGAAGATGATAGTAGCTGGCGCGAGTGCGTATTCACGTATTCTAGCATTTGAACGATTCGCTGAAATCGCGCAGGATGTAGGTGCGATGCTTTTAGTAGATATGGCCCATGTTGCGGGGCTTGTTGCTGGAGGTGTTCACCCTAGTCCGGTTCCGCATGCTGAATTTGTTACCACGACAACCCATAAGACGCTTCGTGGTCCACGAAGCGGCATGATTTTGTGCCGGAAGTCGTATGCCGCAGGCATTGACAAGGCAGTATTTCCTGGATTGCAGGGCGGGCCACTGGAACATGTGATTGCGGCCAAGGCCATCTGTTTTCATGAAGCGCAGCAGCCATCCTTTAAAACGTATGCAGCGAATATCGTAGCGAACGCCAAGGTGATGGCAGAAAGCTTACTTGCGGATGGTCTTACTTTGGTTTCGGGTGGCACCGACAATCATCTGCTTCTGGTGGATGTCGGTGCAGCTGGGACGACCGGCAAAGCGGTGTCCCAGGCACTTGATCAGGCAGGTATTATTGTCAATAAGAATGCAATACCGTTTGATACGCGGAGTCCTTTTGTGACTTCCGGGATCCGTATTGGTACGCCGGGGGTAACCGCTCGTGGGATGGGTGCTGATGAAATGAAGCAGATCGCCAAGTGGATTCATGCGGTTATTCGCGCACCAGAGGATACGGAAGCCCTGCAGCGGATTCGGGGTGAAGTTGAAGCACTTTGTGCACAGTTTCCCGCTATGCAGGAAGCGTAGTTCTGACAAGCAAAATGAGATGGATTGATCATGCGCAGAAGCAACAAGCGCATTATAATAATTGGTGATGTGCATGGTTGCTATGCCGAGCTTGCGCAGCTATTGCAGGAATTGCATGTTGTCGAGGGGCAAGATCGTGTTATTTTTATCGGGGATCTGATCAATAAGGGGCCTGATTCTGCACGTGTGTGGGAATTGTTTCAGTCCGTGCGTGGCGAATCTATCATGGGAAACCATGAATGGAGCATGCTGCAGCTATTGGATGGAAATGGTAACCGGCATGCGAAGTACAAGGAAAGGTTGGAACATCATTTTGGCAATGCTCTTCCAGCATTTGTCCGTTCTGTTCGTACATGGCCATTTTGGCTCGATCTAGGCGACTATATGCTTGTGCATGCCGGTCTCGTGCCCGGGCAGCATCCTTCGGAGACGGACCCTTGGGTTCTGACAACGATTCGCACGTGGGATGGTGTCGGAAAGGATTTGTTACACCCCGATCATCCGCCATGGTACGATCTGTATGAAGGAGAGCAAACCGTTGTGTTTGGACACTGGGCTGCTTTGGGCGGGTTGCAACGACCGCGTGTGATCGGGTTAGACACGGGGTGCGTTTATGGCGGCATGCTCACGGCACTGGTTTTACCGGAGCGACGCTTTGTTCGGGTTCGGGCGCAGGAACCGCATTACCTAAAGTATGCGTGATAGGTTTGCCTAGGTAGAACTGGATGTTATGCAGCAGCATTTCTTCGTCGATGGGTTTGATGAGGTATCCGCAAACGCCGAGAGAAAACATGGTGTTAATGAGATCCCGGCTTACGTGTCCAGTAATGAGTATGACTTTTGTTTTCTGTGGGATGCGCGCGTTTTTCATAAACCATGTGCCGTCGTGCTCCGGCATGGCAAAATCCACTAAAATGATGTCATATGTTTTTTCTTTAAGAATTGCAGTCGCCTCATCGGCCGTGTCTGCACATGTAACTTGAAATTGATGGGACACAAGAGAGTGGCGCATCGTTTCGCGTATGCCCGGATCATCATCGAGGATCAATATGGATTGCATTCTTATCGCCCTCCTTTTGACTTTTCGGTGACTTTCGCCAGTTGCGTCCGTGTCACATCAACCGCCCTACAGTGTGAAGTGTAAGCCTTGGATTTGGGGCTGTCGAGTTATTTGTATACATATCGTATCAGTAATTTCGCACGCTGAAGTGGATCCTTTTGTTCTTTTTCCAATCGGGTTGGCCCGCACAGCCATGAGTGTAAAAGTAGGATAATGGCACGTTTTCGATCACCCCGATTGTATGCCATCCATGATGCTGACGCGTACTGTTGGGCTTTGGCTCGATAGCGGAGAGGACGGTAAGAGGCGAGAACGCCATTGGGCGAGAATGCCTTGTCTAGAACGCGGAGCACCTCAGGGAGAAATGTGCGGTCATCCATGCTAAGACTGCCAACGGTAGTGCGATATTTGGAAAGAGCTATAGGCATATAAAGGCATTTCCCTGCAGCTACCATTCGCAACCAGAGATCATAATCTTCAGGCCCGCGAAATGCCGTATCAAAGCCGTTTAGCTCTGTAAGTATATCGCGACGAACGAATACCGTGGAGGTTGCTACGGGATTATGTGATAGCATTTTCGGAAGTGTCAAAACATCAGGCGATGGAAGATTTGCTTGATCCGCGTATTGCTGGGTAACCGTGTCACTGAAACCGATCGTCTGACCACATAACAGGATCGTGTCAGGGTGTTGCTGTAGCATGGCCAGTTGCATTTCCAGTCTCCAGGGCAGCCATGCGTCATCGGCATCTAGAAAGGCAATCCATTCTCCGGTCGCAGCTTTGAGACCGGCATTGCGTGCGGCCGCGGGACCACCATTTTCCTTCTGACAAATGACGCTGAGTTCGTGCGATGACGTTCGCTGCCATTCTTCAATACAGGCCACGGTATGATCTTGAGATGCATCGTCCACGATGATGATCTCCTTGGGCTGGTGTGTTTGGGAGACGACAGAGTCCAGACAATCACGAATTGTATCAGCCGAATTGTGTGCTGGTATCACGACGCTGATGGTGGGTACTTTCATGCTATTTCCTACTCTGTATTTCGCATATCTGGTGGTAATACGCTATATAAGCAGGAATTACGTGTTTCATGGAAAACATGTCCATAGCATGCTGCCTTGCTTTTTGTCCCTTTGTTTGCAGTGTGGCAAGTGTGTCCTGTTCCATACATTGTTGTAACGCGCCAGAGGAATCCATGTCAATTTGTGTTCCGCCAGCACCGCTCATCCACGCGAGCACGGGATGAGGGTGGGTGTATACAGGGAGTCCTGCACTGATGGCTTCCAGTATCGCAATAGGCATCATTTCGAAGAGGGATGTCAGGACAAACGCATCAAGCGTTTGTAACAGCCGTGGCATCTGGGCATGTGGAATATCTGTCATAAAAGATATCTTTCCTAGGGCTCGTTGATTGGCCATTTCTATCAGAGCTTCTGTGTCCGAGTGCCGGGAACCAGCAATGACAAGGAACAGATCAGGATTGGCTTTCGTGGCCGCTGCAAATTCTTGTATTAACCAATCGATTCTTTTGTGATCTCTTTTTATTGCTGCCGCGGTTCCCCAGATGATTGCGTCAGGGGGGAGTTGGAACAGATGCCGCGCGGTTGTTTTATCTGATTGCGAATCTACAGGACAAAACACGTCAGTATCTACAAAGTTTGGAAGAACCGTCCAGTAGGGAAAGGAAAGTTCTGGCGTAGAGCCACGTGATAGTATTTGGAGGGTTTGTTGCAGATGCCAAGGGGCTAGATGCTGTAGATAGGTGAATCTTCGCAGGCAGGATGCTGGTTCCTCGGTTCCATGCGCAAGAATGCAGTTGCATGGTAGCTTCTTTTTCATGAAGTACCTTTGGGCCATCTCGGCTAGCAGGGGGTCTTGTACATGTAAAATGTCAAACGTTTGTTTTCGCAGATGTTTTTTTAGATGGTTCCAGAAAGAGACCTGTTCTATGGCATAGATACTTTTGAGGTGCCATCGCCATGTCCAACGGGGCATGATCTTTGCAATAAAACGCGTTGTGGGGGCATTTCGTTTACGGGCGGGGAGCGTTATCGTTGGCACGCGCGAATCGGCCAGCGGTGCTGCCGCAAATAGGGTGACATTAACGCCATGTTTTTGCAGGGCATGCGCGGTTTCAAATGCCCATGTTTCTATTCCCCGCTTAATGTGTCCTAATCCAGAGCTCGCAACTGCCACTTTCATGGTTGTTCCTGATGGGGAGATTCTGAGGCAAGATGGCGGGCAGGAATACCAACCGCAGTTACATGGCTTGGCACGTCCTTGCAGACAACGGCATTCGCGCCGATTCGAACGTGATTTCCGATATGGATAGGCCCGAATATTTTAGCTCCAGCTCCTATGAAAATGTCATTCCCAAGGGTAGGAGACTTATCTTTGTGAGCACCGATAGTAACTTGATGTTCGATGTGGATGTTCGTGCCGCCTTTAACCTTGCTGTTGATCACGGTTCCCAGACTGTGAATCAGGACAAACCCTGGGCCAAAATCGGCATTACGACCTATGATGCAGCCGCAACACCACAGAAGCAATTTGTTCGCCATCATAGCAAGGGGAGCGAGTTTCGCTCGTTGTGCAGCTTGCATAAACCGGTACAGGATCATAGCTGCAGTGCCATCGGTGCAGAGTGTCTTGCATCGTGTGTACCGCGTGTTTTGGCCATAGAGCAATTGGGCTTTAGCGCCGATATCAGAACGCATCAGAGATATACATTGCATTCTGGGATGATACGTTTGCTATTACATTTATAACAAGCATAAAGCTTTGGCAGGTATGGACGATTTTTCGTGCAGATTGCGAGGGAAGGAAAAATTTTCTTACATGTAGCGATTTTCAACGTCGAGAATGTCCTGCGCCTGACGGCTGCCTTGCGCAAATTTATGTAAACGGTGGATTCACGCGTAAAAGGTTTGACACTTTATCAAGTTTGGGCGAATCTGATACCTTATTACAGCTTGTTTTATCCTCAAGTTGCGCAATTTTTTTGTCTATGGATGCGGAGGCTTTATTATGGGTAAGTTTTTACGGGTATTGGTTGTATTGCTCTTTTTGGCATCGGTTGCAGCGCTTGTAATGGCGCACATCCTATTTAACCGGCGAGAAGTATTGGTTGCGCGTGTTGAAACGATGCATCGGGGACTTGCCCAACTAGCTCGTACACTGGAAACCGAATCTCCGGAATCTCCAACCGTAGCTCCCAGTTACCCGGAGCGTGATATTTCTCCGATAACCGCAGAAGCCGTACCATCTCCCCGCAGAGCACAGTTTTGGCGCAATTATCAAGTGGAACTAGAGGAGGTAGACCGCCCCTTGATGGATCTTAGTGCTCGCCGGCAAGATTTAATGACGTTGTACCGGATTGATGCGCAGGGAATCCGCATTACGGATGGTCCCGGCACGATGCATGGTGTAATCGAAAATTTGGTTACACGGGCTGTAGAGCAATATGGCACCCTAACTGCAACGCGTCAGCAATTGCAACTGCTGCGTCAGGAGCTAGTGTCTGTTATCAATGATTACAATGAATTACGTAACGACTTGCGCGCAGAAAAGGCTATTGTGGTTCGTGTTTCTGCTGAACGTGATGAGCATCGGCGCGCAGCAGAGCAAACACGTCGTGAACTTGCGCAGGCCAACGAGCGGGGGCGTGAGCTCGAATTGCGGATTGCGGATATGGAGCAGGATATGCTCGTATTGCGTGAGGAGAAGGATACGCTTCGTGTGCGAAATGAGGAGCAAATTGAGTTGATTACGTCGTTACGGCAACAGATTACAGATCTGGAGCGAATAGGTGTGCGTGATCTCGTGGACGAGGGAACTATTCCGACTGGCGTTGCACGGATTGACGTTGAAGTTGGCGACAAAGGAAGCATTGTTTCCGCCGATCACAACTATATGTTTGTTGTCGTTCAGCTAGATGATACTTTCATGGAAGAACTGATAGGGGCTTCCGAAGACGGACGTTTGCCAGTGGTCGAATTATATGTGGAGCGTGTTGAGAATGGTCAACGGACCTTTATAACAAAAATTCGGTTGATTCAAATCAAGCGCGACCAAAACCTTGCTATTGGCGATATACAATTGGATTGGCATCAGAAAGACGTTCGTCCAGGTGATCGGGTTGTTTATCAGTAAGCAGTCATTATGCAAAAGTCAGGCTATTTGTTGTTATTTGCTTTTGTCCTAGCCTTTAGCATTGCTGGATGTTACTCCGTTCCGGCCGATTCGGATATACCGTGGAATCAGCCGCAAGGGTGGGAGGGGAGTCCACATATTCCCGGTTTTTCGGAGTAATGTTCAGTGTCCGGCAGCTCTTCGCGATGCTTGTTTTTTTTCGTTTTGCTGCAAAAGTTCTTGGGCATGGCGTAGTGTGACACTGGTTAAATCGCGTCCGCCCAACATGCGGGCCACTTCTTCGGCTCGGCTTGTGTTTTCAACCGTATGTATGGATACGTGTGTCCGCCCCGCTTGAATGGTTTTGCTGACGACAAGGTGGTGTTCTCCGCAGACCGCGACTTGCGGCAGATGTGTGATGCATAATACCTGATGCGCTTGGGCTACGGTGGCCAGTTTTTTTCCTACGGCGTTCCCTATTTCACCACCGACGTTGGCATCAATTTCATCAAAGACAAGAACAGGCACGTTGTCGTGTTGTGCCAGTACAGCTTTCAGAGCCAGCATGACACGCGATATTTCGCCACTGGAGGCAATGGCCTTGAGGGAACGCATTTCTTCGCCGGGATTCGGAGCAAAACCGTATTCCACCATATCAATACCTTCGGGGCCTGGTGTGTTTGCGGGAAGAATATGGATTTCGAAACGACCATGCTGGAAACCAAGGTCATGCAAATGTGCTTCAACTTGTTTGGCTAGTTTTGCGGCACTTCGAAGACGGGTTTCACGCAGCACTTTTCCGTGATGCTGGAGTTCCTCGCGCGTCTGGGCAATGGCCTCGGCAATTTCTGCAAGACGTGTTTCCCGGCCGGATAGTTTTGCGCGTCGTTCTTGGGCTGAAATGAGGAAACCGCGCATATCTTCTATGGTGCGGCCATACTTGCGTTTCAGTTTCTGAAGCAACGCGATGCGGTCTTCAATCCACACTAAGCGTTCCGGGTCTACATCCATCCGGTTCAGCATGCTGGCGACAGCATGAGAAATATCTTTTGTCTGTATGGTAATCGATTCTATTGTTTCAAGCCATTCCTCGGCTTCGGGTACCAAGGTAAAAAGTTCCGCGATGGCTTTACGGGCAATTACGATAGCTGAAAGGGCGGCTTGTTCGTCTCCGGTCAATGCTGCGGTAATGCAATCGGAAAGCTCCAGGATTCTGGCTGCATTTGCAATGCGGGTGTGCTCGGCATGCAGTTCTTCTTCGTCCGTGTTTTCCAAATCGGCTTGTTCAAGCTCTTTTATCTGGTAATCCAGAAGATCGATTTGGGCTGCAATATCGCCATCGGCTGTGTTGTAAGAATTACGCTCTGCTTCGAGTGCTAGGAGGTGTTCGTACGGTTTCCGGTATGCATCCAGTAGGGAACGATGTTTGCCAAAAGCATCGAGAATTTCGCGTTGAAAGGCAGGGTTGAGTAAGGATTGATGTTCGTGCGGGCCGTGCATGTCGACCAGAAAATCTCCGATGGTTTTCAGTAACTGCACGGATGCAGGGGTGTCATTGATAAATACGCGACTCGGTCCGTTGGTCGAAATTGTCCGGCGTAAAATAAGTTCACCATCGATACACGGTTCAAGGCCTGCGTTAGCCAAGACGCCATCTATCGCGTCTGTCTGTTCGAGATAAAAAACGGCTTCGGCGAGCGATTGGTTTGCGCCCGTTCGGATCAGGGATTTATCGGCGCGCTCTCCTAGAATCAATTGCAAGGCATCTGCCAGCATGGATTTACCAGCACCGGTTTCTCCGGTGATCACGTTTAGCCCACCGGCAAACGTAACGGCGGCATCATCTACCACAGCAAGATTTTTGATACGCAGGTTTGTTAACATGAGACAGGATCATACAGGATAGATGGTTATGCCCGCAACAGGGGAATGAGATGGGATAGATTATTTTTTGCCAATGAATACGCGATACATGCCGGGTTCGAGTTCATCCGTTTCAATGACTTCGGACTGTGATGTGAATCCTGTTTCCTGCAGCCATTGTATCCAGTCTTTTTTGCGGAATAATCCGCAAACATGTGTTTCTCCCACAACCTCTGGTTTGCGGGTTCCGGCGGTCTGGAACATGTAGGCGAAATCAATCTGGTACTGCCCGTCATTCGGGATGGGGTCATGGTCCCATTGCAGAAATCGCATGGAAGCTTCTTTGCCGTCGTGGCCCCCATGATAGGTGGCAGGGCGAAATGTTTCTGCGGTATAGTCCGGCGTAAACAGCGCAATCCCTCCGGGTTTACAGTGCACAAATGCAGTTTGCAGGGCTGCTTTGAGATCCTGCTCCGTTGCCATATATCCAATGGCATCATGAATAAAGACAATATCGAACTGTCGGTTGAGGCGGATTGACCGCATATCGCCTTGGATATGTTCACACGCCGGGTTCAGTCTACGACTGACATTGAGCATGTGTTCAGAACGGTCGCATAGGGTCATTTGGTAATGGGTCTTGAGGTAGGAGGCATTATTGCCACCACCACTGCCTAACTCTAACACGCAAATGGGGTTTCCTTCATGATGTTTTTGCATGATACGATGATAATCGGCAGCGTCTTCGGCGTATTCCTCAGGTGCAGATAGAAGGGGCCACCAATCCGCGTATTGGGTGTAAAGCAAAAGGTCTTTGTCGTGCGGCTGGGCATTCTGCATGGTAGGTCCCGCGTTTAGAAAAAGATTTTGAAGAAGCGGAGAATGCCTTGTTTCCAGGGAACGCGGTGTGAAATGCCACTGCGATTCTCGAACTCGGACACATGCGCAAGATACCATTCATAGTTACGAACCAAAGCTTGTTTGTTTGAGAATTTGGGGTTGTACCCAAGTTTTTGTTCCGCTTTTTCGATGCTGACAAATGAATCTTCGCAGGCCGTTTCGTACACCCATTTGTAAAGAGGAGACAAATGCATGGCTTCGAGCATTCGCAAAATCCAGATGATTGGTTTGGCAGGTGTTCCGATAATTCGTTTGCCGTGGCCTGCTCGATCGAGAACAGCTTGATAATCTTCGCGCATGGTTGTGAATTCCCGTGCACCAATGTTAAATGTGTCGTTGGCAACATCTGGCTCTTTTGTCAAGCAGAGCCAGATGGCTTCGCAAAGATCTTCCACGTCTAGGAGTTGGTAGCGATTACGCCCATTTCCAATCATCGGAAAATTTTTGCCGTCGCGTGCCCAATCATAGAAAAGGGCAAATACGCCCAGCCTTTCCGGGCCGATAAACGATTTCGGCCGGACAATCGGTACACACATGCCGGATTTGCGAAGCTCGATGCATACATTTTCCGCCTCGATTTTCGCAACACCATATGGACCAACGCCATCGAGCTTGTCATCTTCAAGCAACGGATGGTGGTCCGGAATTCCATACACCGCCGTAGAAGATACATGCACAAAGCGCTCGACGGTTCCTGCTTTTTGAGCTGCCTGGGCTAAATTACTGGTGCCATCGACATCGGTGGTCATGATTTCTTCCTTGGTGTATAAAGGAAGCGCTGCTGCCGTGTGAATTACCCAGGTGACGTCTTGCATACAACGTTCGACGCATGCGGGATCCCTGATATCCCCAACCACACTTTCAATTTTGTCTTTTTCCGGATAATCGAATGGTTCTATATCCAGAGAGATAATCTTTGTGATCCCCTTGGCTATCAAATATCGGATCATGTTGATTCCGAGAAATCCACTGCCCCCTGTGATCAGCACCTTGGTGTCCATTCTTAATGCTCCTGTTGATTCTCTTGGTTGTTAATTGCATGTGAAAAAAATGAGGAGATCGCTTTCGACGATCGGGGCAGGTTAATGCAGGTCTGATTGTCAGAAAAGCTAAAAATGTTCGGCATACACTGCGCATAATGATTTTTTCATTGTGTTGCAAAAAGGTTCGCTATGGATAGGGGTAATGCGATAGTGTGCAATCATGTAAAAGTACAAAGGGATCTTTGTTTTGGAGATGAATGTGAAAGCAATAGCGCCGGGAAAACTTATTTTAAGTGGTGAGCATGCGGTGGTTTATGGACAGCCAGCCGTTGCGATGGCTATTGATTTGAGTGCCCAGACTACGATTTTACCGCAAGCTGATGATGATATTGTATTTTCTTTGCCGGATTTACGGCAGCGTGAATCTTTCAAGTTGCGTGCGTTGCGCGAGATGAAACGTCGCATTTTGACGAATTATCACCTCTTTCAAGAAGGTGAAATTGGGATTCGCGAGGTACTTGTGAAACCGGTGGAGTTGCTGCTATTTTCGTTTATCACGCTGTTGGATGGTATGCATGTGAAACTGGAAGAAGGCTTGGATATCGGGTTGACTTCCAGCATTCCTGTGGGATGTGGATTGGGCTCCTCGGCGGCAGCTGTGCTGAGTGAGTTGCGTGCAGTCGGGCATTACTTGCGCGTTGATTTTCGTCCGGATTGGCACATGAAATACAGCATGTTGGCTGAAAATATGCAACACGGCCATGCGTCTGGTGTTGATAGCTATGTTTCCATGCATGGCGGGTGCGTGCGTTTTCAAGAAGGTGCGGGGACATCGATTCCTATGCCTACCGTGCCGATATTTGTCGTGCAAACAGGTGTTCCGATTTGTTCAACAGGGGAATGTGTTTCGCATGTGCGTGAGGCGATTGGTCCGGATGCCGCCATCTGGCATGATTTTGGGGCTGTGTCGGATGAAGTGGCGCAAGTTGCTGGAAAACGTGATTTACGTGCCATGAAGGCTGCGGTTCGCGAGAACCATCGACTTCTTTGCAAGATCGGGGTTGTGCCTGCGCGCGTTGCTTCGTTTATTGAAGATGTCGAGTCCATGGGGGGCGCTGCTAAAATCTGTGGTGCCGGGGCTGTGCGGGGAGATCGAGCCGGTATCGTGATGGTGATTGCCGATGAGCCGCCTTTGCATCTTTGCGCGAAGTATGGTTATACGGTTTCGGCCGTGCGGGGAGATCCGCTCGGGGTACGCGTGGTGTGAGTGAGGTTGCACGGGATTTGCCGACGTTTGTTCTGAGCTCTGCTCCCGGGAGTTTCATGCTTTCGGGAGAACATGCGGTATTACGCGGATATGCCGCATTGGTTGCTGCGGTACAGCAACGCGTTACGGTCCATCTACAAGCACGCAACGATCAAGTTGTTACCTTACGCTCGCGTCTTGGAGATTGCAAAATGCATGTCGGTAGCATATTCGCGGAACGTCCTTTTCATTTTGCAGGTGCTGCGATCAAGGCTGCTGGTGGCGAAGAGCTCACGACGGGCTTTGATCTTTCCATGGAAGCGGATATGTCGCCGGATGTTGGGCTTGGTAGCTCTGCTGCCGTGACCGTTGCCGTTTACGCCGCCGTATATACGTACGTGTATGGACGTGTCCCCGACAAAAAGTTATTATGGCGGTCATGCCGCGACATCATTCGTAGCGAGCAGGGGCGAGGGTCGGGTGCTGACGCGGCTGCCTCCGTATATGGGGGGGTGGTGTTGTATGAACAAAATGGTGGGATGTTGAAGCAGTTTACGCACAATCTGCCAGAGATGTCCTTGTTTTATGTGGGGTATAAGACGCCTACGGCAGGCGTGATCGAGATCGTCGAAAAAAAGCGTTTGCAATCTTTGGCAATGTTTCATGGACTGGATAAACGTATGGATCAGGCTACGAAATTGGCAGCAACAGCCATACGGAATGGAGATCTTGGGGCGTTAGGGGTCGCGTTACAAGCAGGACAAGAGATCATGCGTGGATATGGCGTTTGTGACGAGAACCTTGAAACCTTGATTGCTTGTTTGACTGCCTTGGAAGGTGTAGTGGCCGCGAAAATATCAGGGTCCGGTCTGGGGGACTGTGTGCTAGCGCTGGGTGCTGTGCCAGAATCTGCAGGAATCCCATTTCGACAGATTCCTGTGGCAATCGATCCAAAAGGTGTTTTGGTGGAGTTGAAATGATGTCGTGCAAGGAAATGATTGATGCATGTTTACGCGATTGTCCATGGGGTATGCGAGATACCGTTTCGGTGTACGCCCCCGCAAATATAGCGTTATGCAAGTATTGGGGCAAACGGGATCTTGAACTAAATTTGCCGGTTACCGATAGTTTATCTATTTCCTTAGGTGCACTCGGAAGCCACTGCACGATGTCCATCGGGGATGAAGATGCTTATTTCTTAGATGGTGTCTGGGTTACGCCTGAGGAACCTTTCGCCAAGCGATTATGTTCGTTTCTAGATTTGTTTCGTGGCAGAGATGGGTGTCATTATCGTGTAGAGGCGGTTAATACGGTGGCGACTGCCGCTGGCTTTGCGTCCTCGGCCTCGGGGTTTGCGGCTGTCGTGATGGCATTGGATCAGCTCCACGGGTGGCGTTTAGATGCACGTACCTTGTCGATATTTGCCCGTATGGGGAGTGGCAGTGCTTGCAGGTCCTTGTGGAATGGTTTTGTGCATTGGTATGCAGGGAAAGAGGAGGATGGATCCGATTGTTATGCCGAGCCTTTGCATTCCGACTGGAAGGACTTACGTGTGGGGCTCGTATCGGTTGATGCGGGACCCAAATCGGTATCTTCGCGTGAGGCCATGAATCGGACGGTAGCTACGTCGGCATTATATGGCGGTTGGCCGCAGCAAGTGGATCAGGATATGGCTACGTTACGGGACGCGATTGCCGCGCGTGATTTTCAAGCTCTGGGGTTGTGTGCAGAACAAAATGCGATGGCGATGCATGCCACGATGATGGCCGCGCGACCTGCTGTGCTTTACTGGCAACCAGCAACTTTGGAAATATTACAGGCGGTGTGGTCGATGCGGGCAGAAGGTGTTCCGTTATATTTCACGATGGATGCGGGGCCTAACGTAAAAGTATTGTTTACGGAAGATGCGCGGGATCAAGTGCTACTAAAATTTCCTGACGCGCAACTTGCAAATCCTTGGGAAACCTGATTCTTTGTCGTACGACTTTCGCTGGTATGTAATCCTATCTGTGCGAATATTATTGCGTTTGCTGTAACGCTGTTTGGAGATTTTGAATGTAATCTTCTAGAAACAGATCGTATGTTCTAAGCCAATTTCGCTGGGTTAGTCCTGCAAAAATCCTATGGCTACCACGCCCCGCCGTGATAAGTTGCCGTGTGTTTTTGCCATCTTGGATGTTGATGCGAGTTTGGATTTCTCCCTCCAGATGCATCGGGCTTGAGGACCCAATCCAACCTGCTGCCGGATCTACATTAACCCAAGCCCAAAACTTGTTTACATCTGCATCTAAAATCAAAGCATTATCATCCAAAGCATTATCATCCAAAGCATTATCGTCCAGTACAACTGTATAGCCTAGCTGTGTTAACGTATGTTCCAGAAGCTTCGTGACAAACAATTTTACGGTCTTGTCGCGTGGCAAGAATACGTTTCGTCGTGCGCGACCATATCCATCTCGTTCCCGGCCAATCGCCCTTGCGCGTTCTGCTTCGGTTGTTCGATCGAGACCTCTTCCCATAGACGGTATGTCGGGTGTCCGAGGACGGTCTTGATATGCGCGTGCATCGGTTACCGAACGAATCCATATTTGCCGGTTCCCGCCGATAGGGGTAGCCTCAACTTCAGGGATGGATATATTCAGTGTTCCACGTTGGCCCATAGCCATTTCGGGAAATATCAGGACGGAGAAGGAAATAATCAGGCAAGGAAGTATTTTTGCTGTGCTCATAGACTAACTCCTGCAGTAAAACAAAAAAGGGGTGTTATCTTTTTAAGGTTGCATTATGTAATGCGTTCCCTCCCTTCCACATGGTTTGCTGCCGAGTCTATGGCCGCAGGTTGCTGCGGTCAACTGGTAAATCTTTCGGGGTTTGCTGTAGGCGATGAATTGTCGCGCAAATCTTACAGGAATTTTGTTGCAGATGAGAATCCTTGGATGCGCGGTGTGCGAACATCCAAGGATTCGCTGGTTTTAGCCGAGGATTGCTTTTAGATCCTCTTCTGCTGTGGAGATGGGCATAATGTTGAAGTTCTGCACGAGTACATCCAGAACGGCTGGTGTGATGAATGCCGGTAGACTGGGGCCGACACGAATGTTCTTGATGCCTAAGTGCAGCAGTGTTAGCAGAATGCAAACAGCTTTCTGTTCATACCAGGAAAGGATGAGAGAAAGCGGTAAGCTGTTGACATCGGTCTCAAATGCATTCGCCAGTGCCACCGCAATTTGAATTGCGGAGTAAGCGTCGTTGCATTGTCCAACATCCAGTAAGCGCGGGATGCCACCGATATCTCCGAATTGTAGCTTGTTGAAACGGAACTTTCCGCAGGCTAGCGTTAGGATGACCGTGTCATCCGGTGCTTGCTCGGCAAATTCCGTATAGTAGTTACGTCCGGGTTTGGCCCCATCGCATCCTCCAATCAAGAAGAAGTGCTTGATTTGACCTGCTTTGACGGCATCGACAACCTTATCTGCCACACCAAGTACAGCGTGATGTCCGAACCCTACGAGAATGGTTTCGTCCGGTCCGTCTTCTACAAAGCCTTGGGCCTCCAGGGCAGCATCAATCACAGCTTGGAATTGGTGATTCGCTACATGCTCTACACCGGGCCAGGCTACGAGGCCCGTCGTAAAGATACGTGCCTTGTAGGTTTCCAACGGCTTCTGAATACAGTTGGTCGTCATCAGAATCGCCCCAGGGAACGCATCGAATTCTTTTTGCTGATCCTGCCACGCGCCACCGTAGTTTCCTGCCAGATGCGGATATTTCTTTAATTCCGGATATCCATGTGCGGGCAACATCTCTCCATGGGTATAGATATTGATGCCCGTGCCTTCGGTCTGTTGGAGCAGTTCAGCCAAATCTTTAAGATCATGTCCTGAGACGAGGATGGCTTTTCCTTTTTTAGGATGAATACGTACAGGGGTCGGCTCGGGATTTCCATATGCGCCGGTATTGGCGGCATCAAGCAGCGCCATAACGGATAGGTTTACCTCGCCAGCTTTGAGATTTAAGGCAACGAGCTCGTTGACGTCGCCGGGATCCGTTGCCAGTTTTCCGAGAGTTTCGATAAAAAAGGCGTATACAGCATCATCTTCCTGTCCAAGAATACGAGCATGTTCGCTGTAGGCGGCCATTCCTTTCAGGCCATATGTCAGCAGTTCTTGTAGTGCAGTGATATCTGGTCCCTGGCTCGTCATGCGCTCGGCAATGCTGATTGCGGCAGCCTCTTGTATCATCTCTTGTT
>SKVN01000184.1 GCA_007129405.1 Kiritimatiellia bacterium | reverse complement strand
CCCAGTTCGCGCAGTGCCTTGCAGGCCTGCGTGCCCGAATAATCAAATTCGCAGGCTTGCCCAATTATGATGGGTCCCGAACCAATAATCATTACCGTTTCAATATCAGTAAGGCGGGGCATAGGGGACTCCTCTCTTATTATGTAAAAAAGCACGCAACTTGATTGACGATGTCTTGCATTCTAGAAGACATATGCGCTGGGGCAACACCATTTTGTGCCCCTGTTTACGATGGCGGATCCAGAAAGGTCTTATCGTCGAGTTGCCGGAAGGCGGTTTCCAGTTCCTCGCGCGTATTCATGACGATAGGGCCACCCCACGCAACGGGTTCACGCAGCGGTTTACCGGCAAAAAACAAGAAACGCAAAGCCTGTCCTTCTGCGGCAGTACTTTCAACTTCTTTCCCCGGACCAAAACGGATCAGGCTACGATTGTCCTGCAGTGTCTCGCGTTTATCATCGAAGAATCCAGAACCGGCAAAAACATAGGCAAATGCATTGTGTTGCGGTGGCGTGGGGATGCGAATACGCGCTCCTGCCGGCACTGTCACATCCAGAAACAGTGGTGCAATCTGAACGTTGGACACCGGACCACTGACGTCCCCCAACGTACCACACACAATAATGGCAGACACGCCATCCGCAAAGGAAACGCATGGAAATTCCGCGGCACCATACTCCTGATAACGAGGAGCAATCATTTTATCGGTAGCTGGTAAATTAGCCCAGAGCTGGAATCCACCCATCCGTCCCTCTGGTCCGGGCTTGGGCATTTCCTGATGTATGATCCCACGACCAGCCGTCATCCATTGCACCTCACCAGCGCGGATCGTGCCCTTGTTCCCGATGCTGTCGCCATGTTCGACGGAGCCTTCCAGCATATAGGTTATGGTTTCGATGCCACGATGCGGATGCCAGGGAAATCCTGCAAGATAATCTTCAGGCCGATCTCCACGAAAATCATCCAGCAAGAGAAACGGATCGTATAGTGCCGTGTCGCCAAATCCAAAGGCCCGCCGCAAATGTACACCGGCCCCCTCTGTCACGGGCCGACTTTTCGATACACCGATTACTTCCCGTATGCTCATCGTTTCCCCCTTGCGTCTAAGCGCGTGTTCTCAATATAAACCTGTTTCAGCTAACTGAGAACTACACAATATTGCAAGCCGCGAATCATGTCCCCCTTATGCGACATGCTCTTTGAACATGCAGTTATTACTCTCAATTAGCAACACTAGTCTTTGGACGGGTCCCCATATTCTTCTCCTCCCCCCACTTCGTCAAATGTACGAAAAACGGCATGATATCATTTTCCTGCGATCTCATGAGCAAAGCAAAGGGTGCTTGCCCCACTTAATGGTGTTGACCCACACCTCACCATCGAATCAAGGCACAAAAAAAAACGGAACGGCTGTTCCGGCTTGTAAAATTGGTAGCGGGGGTTGGATTTGAACCTAATAGATTCGTCAATGTTTACAGGCCTTTCGTGATGCCTGCGCACAAATACGCGCACAAAATTTTGCACTGCCTTTTTTCATGCTCAAAACCTCAGCATAAATTCTAGCCCGCTTATCTCGCAAACTTCGTAGCGAGAGCGTGAAGAGTGCGTCAGAGCGGGTTCGCGGCGCAGTGTGGCGGGCGACAGCGTGTAGATACACACGGAGATCGCCACGCAAGTCGCGGACCCGATGTGACGTGCAATTCGCACTCGCAGTAGATGGCTTGGGAGATATGCTGGCTAGTCTCGCAGTGCCCGTATCCGATCATGATAACGGTGCAGATAATCTGCCTTGGCTTCGCCTGAAAGGAACGAACGCCCGACCATCACAACGACAGCATCACTGTGTTCCGCAAACCGCTGCAGCACCTGCTCGGCGCGGGAAATGTCCATGCCGTATAATTCTGCGAGCTTCAGGAAATCCGGACGCCGGTAAAATGCGTTCTGCCGGAAACTTTCGGTCTCGAAGTTGTCAAATAGATCCAACGCGGTTCGGGCCTCGTCGGGAAAGTGCAGTGACGTGCAGAGCAAATCGTAGGCAGGCGTGAGGATGTAGTCACCGAAGTCGCTTTCAAACAGCGAGAAATTTTTCAAGTGCGCATCGCCGTTGGAGAAGACGTAGTTAAACACGATCTGGGTGTATAGCTTCTCCACTTCAACGCGGTAGGCTTTGCAATACTTTTTCAGGATACGACCGACCTCTTCATACGTCCCGTCATACTTGTAGTTTGTCCCCGCCGTATCTTCCGTCCTGTTCGAGAGCTGGCAAAAATCCTCCTGCCCGATAGCCTCGCCTCCCCGTCGGTCGAACCGGCGGGTTAGATATGCCAGCTCGCCATCTGCAAACGGAATGATTGTGTTCACGGCTGTCGAAATCCCGAACACCTGCGCTGCGATTTGCATCGTTAGATGTTCATTCGCGGGGATATCATTCTTCAGCTTTGGCACATCTACTGTCGGAACGGGCTTGAGGATAAACTCGCCATGCTGCTCGGTGGGCATCAACTGACCACGAACCAATTTCAGGGAGATCTTATCCTGCACACCCGAGATGGACATATGCTCGGCTTCTTGCAAGCGAAACGCCACTACATCGGATCGGTTGAACGTGAGTCGGCACGGAAACTTCCGGTTACCACCGGCAAGCTGACGCTGCGCGACCGGACTGATGCCATCCCGGCGAACCTCGGCTAACGTTGACATGCAGCGGTACATGGCTAAATCTCCGTTTCCTCGACCACGGTGACATCACCGATCGTGTCGCTACCCGCAGTCTTGAGCAACCTGCCGAAATGATCATCCTCATCGAGTTTGAGTTTCTGGCATTGCATGTTTTTAAGATTTCCCTCAGCAAGCAGACCGTAGAAGAACGGAAAAAGTGTGGGCGACACAAATGGCTCTACTTGTAATGGCAAGGTCAGACTCACCGGTTTGGGCTCTGCGGATGCAAGATAGCCCGTATCATACGTAAACCGGTAGCCGCCGCCCAGCAGCT
>SKVN01000023.1 GCA_007129405.1 Kiritimatiellia bacterium | reverse complement strand
TCTGGATGTCCAGATCCTGTTCGGTGCAGTAAGAAGGCCTCATGGTAGAGCAGGGCGATTTGCGATTTGTTCTCTGCTGTTTGGGGCATATTCGACATGGCTATGTTGTTCGTAACAGATTGTGCATATGCCTGATGAAATCCGCATACTTGCTGAAATGCTATTATGAATCCTATGGTACATACGCTTTTATATGTTTTCACGCTAGCAGACTAATACGAAACGTTGTCGTTGGCGATAGCCAATCGTTTTATGGTTGGAGGAGGTCCCGGACGTCGTCCCAGGTGAGGTGCTGGGCAAATCCGCCGGTTGTCCCCATGGCGGCATTGATGATTTGGCGTTTACGTTCTTGTAGATCGATGACTTTTTGTTCAATGGAGTTTTCCATGACCAATTTGATGCTGTATACTGTTTGGGTTTGCCCGATGCGATGGGTACGGTCCGTGGCTTGATCTTCGACCGCAGGATTCCACCAAGGATCATAATGGATGACGACATTGGCTCCGGTGAGGTTGAGTCCGCTACCACCAGCCTTGAGGCTGACGAGGAAGACGGGGATGTCGGCGTTGTTGTTGAACAGGTCGACTTGTTCCATGCGATTGCGCGTCGATCCGTCCAGATAGGCAAAACGAATGTTGCGTTCAGAGAGGGCCTTACGGAGAATGTGCAACATTTGAACAAACTGGCTAAACACCAGAACCCGATGTCCGCCATCCATGGCTTCATCGAGGAGCTCTAAAAAGAGATCCATTTTGGCAGAGGGCATTTCGTCGGTTCCCTTGATTTGTCGCAACAGAGCTGGGTGACAGCAGCACTGACGGAGTCGCAGTAGGGCACTGAAGACGGAGAAACGCGAGCGTTCGAAGCCTTGGGCATCTACCAGATTGGTGATTTGCTCGTAGTATGATGCCAACAAACGTTGATAGAGTCTTTGCTGCGCTGGGAGCATTGGCGTGCTGGCGATGCGCGTGACTTTGGGGGGCATTTCGGCGGCGACCTCGGATTTGAGTCTGCGCAACATGAAGGGAGCCAGTTTGCAACGGAGGTGATCCAGTGCCTTATCACTGTTGGCGGTGGCATGCTGAACAGGTTGCTCAAAGCGGATGCGGAAGCTGTTATGGGTGCCGAGATACCCAGGCATGAGAAAATCCATGATCGACCAGAGGTCCGACACACTGTTTTCGATGGGCGTACCAGTTAGGACGAGGCGGGTATTTGCATGTAAACGTTTTGCGGCAACCGCATTCTGGGTGGAGCGATTCTTGATGTGTTGTGCCTCGTCGAGGACGACAGCAGAAAAGGTGATGTTGGCGTAGTGATCCGTGTCGCGACGCAAGAGTGCATACGAAGTGATGATTACATCGTACTCGGTCAGAAGCTTCCAGAATTGGTGTCGTTGCGATCCGGAGACAATACAATAGGAAAGCTCTGGCACGAATCGTTCGACTTCGCGGCCCCAGTTGACGAGTAAGCTTGTGGGGCATACGACCATGGCAGGGCGATTCTCGGGAGTATGTATTTTTCGTTGCGCGATCCAGGCCAATGCTTGCACGGTTTTTCCCAAGCCCATTTCATCGGCGAGAATACCGGCGTAATTGTTTTGTTCGAGAAAGCGCAACCAGCGGATGCCTTCTTTTTGATATCCTCTGAGCTGTTGGTTCAGACGGGGTGGGAAGTTGATTTCGGGCATGTGTTGGCGATCGCGCAGTTGTCGGGCATGGTGCTCCCACTCTGGTGGCGCATATACATGTAGTCGCGGATTGTTGTTGGCCAATGAGGCGATGAATCCAGCATGTATGCGTGTTATGCAGGCAATGGTGGCGCGATATTCCGTGCATTCGGCCAGAGAGGCTTGCAGGGAACGCAAATAGTGAGCATCGATTATGTGGTTTTGTCCGCGTAGCGTGAGCATGGTTTGGCCTAGGGATAAGGCGGTTTCCACGGTCTCACTTGATATGGGGTTGCCGGCCTCATCCCGGTAACGTAGTTCCAACCGATAGGTATCTGATTTATAAGGGAAGATGTGCAGTTCGGTTTCGATCCAGTTCCCTTGGTCGCAGGAAACCGCAAATACACTGTCCTTTATGATGGTCCATTGTTTTGCCTGGGCTTTGGGGATGCCCTCTGTCATGCAGGTCAACATGAATTGTTGCCCCGATATGTGGCAGACGCCATCCTCGGAGAGAGAACCAAAAATTTCATGAAAAGCTTGAAAAGCAGCATGCTCTGCTTCGGGGTTACGCCCCATGAATTGACATGGGTTATGTGGGTCAGGGACAGCGTCATCCTCCGAGGGACGTTGTCCGTTGATGCTGAAATGGGTGTCGGCGTAAGTGGCCAACAATGCTATTTCCAGCGTATCCAGTCCTCCTTGCAACTGCACGGCGAATGTGGGGTTTCCAGGGGTGACGGTAGGTTTTTCGGGGATGCCAGTCTCATTTTCGATGGGAAAGGATGCTTCGAGCAGGGGAAGTGTGTTGCGTATGAAGCCGAGAATACGGTGTGCGGGAACGCGCAAAGGGGCGTGATAGGCTTCAGACCATTCGGAGGGCAAAACAGATTCGAGCGGATAAACAGTATGATCGTGGTACAGCCATGCATAGCGGGGTAGGGCAAGAAAGACTTTGCCTTGAGGAATGACCGTGTGCTGTAGCATCAATTGAAATGGTGGCTTGGTGTCGAGCCGGAGCTGTAGTGCCGATAGTGCGGGCGTGTCACTGACAAGAATGGGTTTCGGTTGATCCAGTACCGCAAGGGATTTTCCCGTCATGGCATGGAGAAGATCGCTAAACTCTGCTTTGTTGCAGGTGATCTCTGATGGACAGGAGTGGGTTTGAGCAATATCTTCGAGAACGTATAGCAGTTCCAAGTCGCTGCTTGAAAAAATCAATTTGCGGTCATGTTTGATTCTCGTTGGATGTACGCGTTTACCATCAATTTCAATCCGGCAGGTGAGTGTGACACTACCGTGGTTGAGATGGTTGCGCCACGAGGCGGGGAGCCGAAGTCGGAGGTGCGCATTCACACTTTTGG